>USHB01000016.1 GCA_900554395.1 uncultured Phascolarctobacterium sp. | reverse complement strand
GCCATGCAGGAAGCCGGTGTAGAACGCCTTTTGATTGACGTGCGTTATTATACGGAAGAAGAAACCGCGCAAATGACGGCGCTTTATAAAGGCGTAATGGACGGCGGTCTGAAGCAGGAGGAAAACCTGCCGCAAACCACGAGAGGGCATTACTTCCGCGGCGTTTTATAAGGAGAATTATGGCTAAGTTTGCAATACAAACACTTGAATTTGATAAAGTAAAAGAAATGCTGGCAGGCAAAACCGCTACTTCGCTTGGGCGCGAGCGCGTGATGAACATGCGCATAGAAAGCAGTTTTGCCGCTGTAAAAAAATTGCAGGAAGAAACAGCAGAAGCACTGCGACTGTTGGATGAAGGCAAGCGTTTTCCCTTTGGCGGCGCATACAATATTTTGCCGCAGGTAAAACGTGCGCGCATCGGCAGCGTGCTGGAACCGGAAGAACTGATGCAGGTAGGCACAACCTGTGAAGCCCTGCGCATGGTTAAGCAGTTTCTGGCATCGGAGGCGGAAACTGCGCCTCAGCTTGCAGAATACGCCAACGAACTGGAAGCCTTCCCTAAAATTGAACGCCTTATTACAAACGCTATTAGCGAAAAGGGCGAAATTTTAGACAGCGCCAGCACCAAACTTGCAGGTTTGCGTACCGGCGTACAGGTTGCCAAAAACCGTGTGCGTGAAAAACTGGACAGCATCCTGCATGACCCCAATAATCAAAAATATTTTCAGGACGCTCTTGTTACCATGCGCGGCGACCGCTATGTAATACCAATTAAGCAGGAGTACCGCTTTAACTTTCCGGGCGTTGTGCATGACCAGTCCGGAAGCGGCGCAACACTGTTTATTGAGCCGATGGCGGTAGTAAACCTGAACAACGACATAAAACGCTATCTTGCGCAGGAGCAGGAAGAAGTTGAACGCATTCTGCGCAGCATCAGCGGTGCGGTAGGTGCGGATGCCGATAAAATTATCCGCGCATTGGAGCAGTTTACTGAACTTGATTTTATTGCCGCACGCGCTTACCTGGCGCAGCAGCAAAAAGCCGTGCGCCCGATTGTAAACATGGGCGGCGGCATTGAAATTGCCAAAGGGCGCCACCCTTTGTTAGACCCTGAAAAAGTTGTGCCGCTGGATATTGAAATTGGCGGCAAATTCAACACGCTTTTAATAACCGGCCCTAATACCGGCGGCAAAACGGTTGCCATTAAAGCTGTCGGCCTGTTTATTTTAATGGTGCAGGCAGGGCTTTTTGTACCGGCAGCAAGTGCCAAAATGCCGGTTATCGGCGCGGTTTATGCCGATATTGGCGATGAACAGAGCATTGAGCAGAGCCTTAGTACCTTCTCCGGCCATATGACGAATATGGTGGAGATTTTAAAACAGGTTAAAGCGGGAGAACTGGTTTTGATAGACGAACTTTGCGCAGGCACAGACCCGAACGAAGGTGCGGCGCTTGCCATGTCGATACTGGAGCATCTGCATCAGCGCGGCGTGCTTACTATTGTTACCACGCATTACAGCGAACTTAAAACTTTTGCTTACGGCAGGCCGGGAATGGAAAACGCCAGCGTGGAGTTTGACCCCGTAACCCTGCGCCCGACTTACCGCCTTTTAATGGGCGTGCCGGGCAGCAGCAATGCGTTTAACATCAGCCGCAGGCTTGGTTTAAGCGAAGAAATTGTAGAAAACGCCGGCAGCTTTTTAACGCAGGAACATGTACACATGGAAGACGTGCTGAAAGAGCTGGAAGGCGAGCGGCGCGAATACGAAACGCAGAATCAGGAAATCCGCAGCTTAAGGGCAGAGAGCGAACGCATTAAAACAGAACTGCAGCGGCAGAAGCAGGAACTTGAACACCGTAAGAACGAAATTCTGCGCAAAGCGCGTGAACAGGCCGATGAACTGTACCGCAGCAGCCGCCGCGAAACAGAAGCCGTTTTAAAAGAACTGCGCAAAATGAAAACCGATTTTGATGCCAAGCAGCTGCAGCAGGCGGCAGAAGCCGCACGTAAAAAACTGCAAAAAAGTTTTGCCAGTGAAACTCCCGTGCCGGAAGGCGAGCCTTTAACGCCTAAAACGGCTAGAGCAGGGCAGACGGTATTTTTAAAATCACTCGGCAAAGATGGCACCATTACCGCTGTAAACGGCAGCGAAGTTACGGTGCAGATAGGCATTTTAAAAACAACCGTTAAGGTTAAGGACTGCATCGCCGTGCGCGGCAAATCCAAAAGCAACGCGGCGGAAGAAAACTTCGGCAAAAAACGCAAAGGCTTTGCGCACCAGTTCTTTGTTTCCAAAAGCATCGGCGCGCGTACAGAGGTTGACGTGCGCGGCATGACGATGGATGAGGCAATACCTGCCGTCGATAAGGCTATGGATGACGCACTTCTGGCAGGGCTTACAAGCCTGCGCATAATCCACGGCAAAGGCACCGGCGCGCTCAAAGCCGGGCTTACGGCTTATTTATCCACGCACGCTGCGGTTAAATCGCTTGCGGAAGCGCCTTTTGAACGAAGGCGGCAGCGGCGCTACAATTATTAATTTTTAAGTTGCGTTTTATAAATTAATTGTTAAACTATTAAATTGTTAACAGTGTATACAATTTATAACGATTATGCTACAATATTTATATGGCAGTTTTTAATTTGGGGGGAACCTGATGGCTATTCTCGTAAAAAAATTCGGCGGCAGTTCCGTGGCTACGCCGGAAAAAATTCACGGCATTGTAGACAGAGTGCTGAAAGAAAACAGCCGGACGATAAAGTTGTTATTATCGTATCGGCAATGGGCGACAGCACGGATGACCTTTTAACTCTTGCCGGGCGCGTAAACCCTGAAATGCCCAAACGTGAGCTTGATATGCTTCTGGCTACGGGCGAACAGGTTACAATCGCCTTAATGGCAGGCGCGTTCTGCGCCAAAGGGCAGCCGGCGGTATCTTTTACCGGCGCGCAGGCAGGAATTCAGACTAATGATAAATTTTCCAAGGCAAGCATTTTAAATGTTGATGCCGCACGTGTGCAAAAAGCGCTTGACGAAGGCAAAGTAGTAATTGTGGCAGGTTTTCAGGGCATTACCGAAAGCGGCGACATTACAACTTTGGGACGCGGCGGCAGCGATACTACCGCAGTTGCCGTTGCGGCAGGCCTTAATGCAGGTATCTGCGATATTTATACCGACGTTGACGGCGTATACACCGCCGACCCGCGCATTGTGCCGTCAGCCCGCAAGCTGGATGAAATTACCTTTGCGGAAATGCTGGAACTGGCAAGGCTCGGCGCAGGCGTAATGCAGCCGCGCGCAGTGGAATACGGAGAACATAACGGCGTTGCCATTCATGTACGCTCAACATTTAATGGAGTACCGGGAACTATTATCAGGGGGGAATATACAGTGCAGGAGAAAAAATTTGTAATCCGCGGCGTAGCGCATGACACCAATGTTGCAAAACTTGCAGCGCGCGGTGTGCCGGATGAACCGGGTGTAGCATATAAAATTTTTGCGGCGCTGGCAGATGCCAACGTAGATGTTGACATGATTGTACAAAGCGCCAGCGTACAGCAGAACAAAAACGATATACTCTTTACCGTAGCCAAAACCGATATGGCAGAAGCCCTTGGAGTTTTGGAAAAACTTAAAACCGAACTGCCTTTTGACAAGGTAGACCTTGAAGTAAACGTAGCCAAGGTTTCCATTGTAGGCGCAGGCATGCTTGGCAGCCCGGGCATTGCGGCAGGCATGTTCGGCGCGCTTGCAGGAGCAGGCATCAATATCGGCGTTATCAGTACATCAGAAATCAGTATTTCCTGCCTTGTACCGGCAGAAGACGTGGCAAAAGCGGTCAACGCCATCCACGAACATTTCTTCCCGCAGGAAGGCAACAACTGATTGATATAAAATTCAGGAGGTAATAATTATGCTGACAAGTGTTGCGGCAAGCCATGCCAAGGGCAAATCCGCAGAAGACAGTATTTTTGCGGCTAACGCAGCCTGCGTTGCCAAAGCAAAAGAAGTAGGAACAGAAAACGTAACCAATGCTACCATCGGCGCTATTTTGGATGAGGACGAAAAACTCGTCTGCCTGCCGACTGTTGATAAAGTTTTCCGCGGCCTTTCTACCGATGAACTTATTGCTTATGCACCTATTTCCGGCCTGCCGGATTATCTTGAAGAAGTTATTAACGCAGCTTTTGGCGACAGCAAACCCGAAGGCTATATGGCTGCGGTTGCTACCAGCGGCGGCACCGGCGTAATCCACCACGCTATCTGGAACTATATGGACGAAGGCGAAACCGCACTCACCAGCGACTGGTACTGGGACCCGTACAGCGTACTGTGCAATGACATGGGCCGCAAACTGGATACCTACACCATGCTGGATGAAAACAACAAATATAACCTGCCTGCTTTAAAAGCCAAGGTTGAAGAAATTTTGAGCAAACAGAAAAGCCTGCTTTTAATTATCAACACTCCTGCGCATAACCCTACCGGTTACAGCCTTTCGGAAGATGATTTGCAGGGCGTTATTGATATTTTAAAAGGCGCAACCGCAGGCACCGATAAAACCGTAACCCTGCTTTTGGATATTGCTTACATTGATTATGCCGGCGAACGCCAGGAAGTACGCAAATTCTTCAAAAAACTTTCTAACCTGCCGGATAACATTTTAACCATTATTGCTTACAGCATGTCCAAAGGCTTTACCATGTACGGCCAGCGCACCGGCGCTATGATTGGCCTTTCTTCTTCCAAAGAAGTTATTGAAGAATTTAAAGGCATTAACCAGTACACCAGCCGTGCAACCTGGTCCAATATTAACCGCCCGGCAATGAAAACCCTGGCTACGGTTTATAAAGACTCTGAACTTCTGGCAGCAGTACAGAAAGAGCGCAACGATTATTATGAAATGATTAAAGCACGCGCTGACCTGTTTATGAAAGAAGCAAATGAATGCGGCTTGAAATGCCTGCCTTATATTGCAGGTTTCTTCCTTTCCATTCCTGATTCCGACCCGGAAGCAGTATGCAATAAACTGCACGAAGACAACATTTTTGCAGTACCGCTTAAAGCAGGCATCCGTATTGCTTTGTGCGCAGTACCGCTTAAAAAAATCGGCGGCATGGCAGCAAAAATTAAAGCAGCCCAGGAAGCAGTACACAAATAAAACTTAATTGCGATGAGTTTTGCGAGGGGAATCTTGAAATATAAGAAAAGGAGAGATGTATTGTGAATAAAACAGACATGAAGTACAAAGCTTATATTCAGATTCTGGAGGAGGAGCTCAAACCGGCAATGGGCTGTACCGAGCCGATTTCTTTGGCCTATGCGGCAGCAGTAGCAGCCAAATATATGGAAGGGCTGCCTGACAAAGTATTGGTTGAAGCAAGCGGCAGTATCATTAAAAACGTAAAATCGGTAATTGTTCCTAACACCAACCACATGAAAGGCATTCCGGTAGCTGCTGCGGCAGGTATTGTTGCCGGCAACCCGGATAAGGAACTGGAAGTTTTGGCTGATGTTACTCCGGAACAGATTGACCAAATGCAGGAGTTTTTGAAAAACACCGAAATTACCACCAAACATATCGAACTGGGATGCACTTTTGACATCATCATTACCCTGTATCAGGGCGAACATTATGTTAAAGTACGTATCGCCAACGACCATACCAATGTAGTGCTGATTGAAAAAGACGGCGAAAAAATTAAATACATTCCCGTTAACGGCGAAACCAATGAAGGCCTTACCGACAGAACTTTGCTGAACATGGCAGACATTTATGATTTTGCCGAAACCGTTGACATTGCAGACATTAAAGATTTGCTTGACCAGCAGATTAAATGCAACATGGCTATTGCAGAAGAAGGTCTGCGCGGCAACTATGGCTCCAACATCGGCAGCACGCTTTTGGCAATGGCAGGCGAAAACCCGGATGTACGCACCCGTGCTCGCGCTATGGCGGCAGCAGGCAGCGATGCCCGCATGAACGGCTGCGAAATGCCGGTTGTAATCTGCTCCGGCAGCGGCAACCAGGGCATGACTACTTCCGTACCGGTAATTGTTTACGCACGCGAACTTAAAGTAAGCGACGAAAAACTTTACCGCGCACTGGTACTGGCAGACCTTGTAACCATTCACGAAAAAACTCCTATCGGCGTGCTTTCCGCATTCTGCGGCGCAGTAAGCGCAGGCGCAGGTGCAGGCGCAGGCATTGCTTATCTGCATGATGCTACATTTGAAGAAATTTGCAATACCGTAAGCAACGCAGTAGGCGTAACTTCCGGCATGATTTGCGACGGTGCAAAAGCTTCCTGCGCTGGTAAAATTGCCAACTCCGTTGAAGCAGCCATTATCGGCTACAACATGAGCAAAACCAATAACAATTACCAGAGCGGCGACGGCATTATCGGCGAAGGCATTGAAGAAACCCTTGCCAATGTCGGCACCCTTGCTAAAAAAGGCATGGAAAAAACCAACGAAGTTATTATCGACATTATGATTAAATAACTTTAAACGCAAATTAAAACCCCGTACCTTTTGGGTACGGGGTTTTTGTATGTTTAATAAACTGGAAGCTATTGTAATGCTTCTTCAAACCGTTTCAGACGTTTTTCATAGGCATCCTTTTTCATAAACATAGAGCGCTCAGGCGCTACAAGGACTGGTTTCAGCAGCCTATACAGTTTTTGATACCGGGCTGCTATCTGTTCCAATTCCGGTTCCGGCATTTTTTCAGATTTCCGGTCAAGTATATCAAGAAAAAGATGGTAATTTACTAATTTTGCGTGTAGTTCATCGGGAATTTCTGAACTTATTTTTTTCATTAACTCCGGATGCAGGATTTGTATAAAATTGGGGCATGGAATACCAAAACGTGTGCTTAAACTCAGTCCGTCCCATTCTGTATAGTAGCTGTTTACATATTTTAAGTTGTTCAAGGCTCTCACGCCATAACCCGGACTTTTTGGGCAGAGGTCATTGAATGCCATCTCATATCCCGCGCTGGCGTAATGAATTGTAAGTTTGCTGTTTACATATTCCATAAATTGATAGATGGCTGACCATTCTGTATTAAGCGGGCATTGAAAATAAAGATAGCTGTATACAAAATAATTTATGGACGGAACCTTATAATTACTCGGCATAATGCGGGTATAAATTGTCTGCAGCTTTTGGGGCGTACAGTTATCTAATATTAAAATATTAGAGTCATCAAAATTATCAAATGTTTTATGAAATACTTTTTTCCATCCGCCGCGAATGTTTCTACGGTTGACATAAACATCCTTGCCGCCATTGCATTTCTTTGTAAATTGCTCCTGCGTCAGAAAAAGAAATTGCTCTAAAATTTCCTCTAATGTGGAAATTATTTTTTCATCAACCCAATCGTTAAAATAAAAAACGATACCTTTTCTGAGGCCTGTCTTTTCTGTTTCTTCAAAATCAAAAATATTATTCATGTTTATTTACCATTTTTAAATACGGTTTTTAGCAGGTGTGCTATATAAAGTATAGCATATCTTCCGCTGAAAACAATTACACTGTCTTGGTTTTATCTTGATTACCTTGCGGTATAACTATAAAACGGATATGAAAACAGACTTTCTGCCGCTCCTTTGCATAAACTTTAATTAATAAAAATTTCCACAGAACTCGCTGCGTTCAAACACCCTCCGGCTAATGCTGCAAGTGCCTGCTTATTTGATAATGAGCCGTTAAGTTTTTTGCTGGAGCAGAGACTTTTTGGTTACTTTTTGGTCTTTTCAAAAAGTGACATGAATGATTGATAAAATAAATAAGCAGTTATATCGTATCATCAAAGGCGTAACGTAAATAAGCATTAAATCTAAAATACAATAGCTTATTTTAATCCGCGTAAGCGGCAAAATGCCTTGTATACTTTAACCGTGCGTTGACTTTGCACGCTAATTTTTATATAATTTTTATATGTGTTGTAGCTATTTTAAAGGAGCGATTGTTGAATATGAAGTATATGTCTGGTAATGAAATCCGCAGCAGATTTCTGAAATTTTTTGAAGAAAGAGGACATCTCGTTCTGCCGAGCGCTTCGCTCATTCCGCAGGATGACCCGACTTTATTGTTAATCGGCGCAGGCATGGCACCTTTTAAACCGTTTTTTACCGGTAAAATGAAACCGCCCTGCACCCGTATTGCAACCTGCCAGCGCTGCGTGCGTACCGGCGATATTGAAAACGTAGGCCGCACTGCGCGCCACCATACTTATTTTGAAATGCTGGGCGACTTTTCCTTCGGCGATTATTTCAAAAAGGAAATTATTCCCTGGAGCTGGGAATTTTTAACCAAAGAACTGGAACTGCCTGCTGATAAACTGTGGGTAACCATTCATCCGACCGATGATGAGGCTTATGAAATCTGGCACAATGTTGTTGGTGTGCCTGATGAACGCATTGTGCGCCTGGAAGAAAACTTCTGGGAAATTGGCAGCGGCCCGTGCGGACCGGACAGCGAATTGCACATTGACCTTGGTGAAGAACGCGGCTGCGGCAGACCGGACTGCAAACCGGGCTGTGACTGCGACCGTTATCTGGAAATCTGGAATCTGGTATTTACCCAGTACAACCAGAACGAAGACGGCACTTACACTCCGCTGGCAAGCAAAAACATTGATACCGGCGCCGGTTTGGAACGTCTTGCTTCTGTTTTGCAGGGCAAACCTTCCAACTTTGAAACCGACCTTATTTTCCCGATTATTGAATATGCAGCCAAAGTTGCAGGCGTAGAATACGGCAAGGATGCCAAAACCGATGTTTCCTTAAAAGTTATTGCCGACCATGTTCGCAGCCTGACCTTTATGATTGCTGACGGCGTGCTGCCTTCCAACGAAGGCCGCGGCTATGTACTGCGCCGCATTCTGCGCCGTGCAATCCGCCACGGACGTTTAATCGGCATCGAAGATAAATTCCTTGAAGGTGCAGTAGATGTTGTTATTGATATGTACAAAGAGCCGTATCCGTACCTTGTTGAAAAGGAAATCTTCCTGCATAAAGTAGTGGATATGGAAGAAACCAGCTTCCTGCGCACTCTGCGCCAGGGTACTGAACTTTTGAATGAAGAAATTGCCAGACTGAAAGCTGAAAATAAAACCGTGCTTGACGGCGCAACTGCTTTCCGTCTGAGCGATACTTTCGGCTTCCCGCGTGAACTGACCGCTGAAATTTTAGAAGAAGAAGGCATGACTCTGGATGAGGATGCTTTTAACGAAGCGCTAGAAGTTCAGCGTAAAATGGCGCGTGATGCCCGCGATGATAAGAGCGGACGTCCGGTTATTTACGATACCAAAGCAGTTGACCATGCTGCGCTGAAAGTTGATGAAAGCGCAGAAGGCGGCAAGATTGTTGCTATTTTCCCGGCGCATGATGCACAGCCGGTTGAAAGCATGGAAGACGGCAAAAAGGCAGCAGTTATCTGCGATGTTACCGCATTCCACGCAGAGGGCGGCGGACAGCTTGGCGATACCGGCCGCATTGTGGCACCTGCCGGCGTAATGGAAGTTGAAAATACTAAAAAACTGCCGGACGGCGCTACCATTATGATTGGTACCGTGCTGGAAGGCACTGTTGCCGTTGGCGATGAAGTTAAATTTGAAATTGAACGTGCGCGCAAAAATGATATTGCCCGCAACCATACAGCAACCCACCTGCTGCATGCAGCGCTCAAACTTGTGCTGGGCGACCATGTAAACCAGGCAGGCAGCTATGTAGGCCCTGACCGCCTGCGTTTTGACTTCTCGCATTTCTCTCCGGTAACGGAAGAAGAACTGCGCAAAGTTGAAGAAATTGTCAACGAGCAGATTCTGGCTGCCAAAGACGTAACCATTGAAGAACTGCCGATTGACGAAGCTAAAAAACGCGGCGCTGTGGCGCTGTTCGGCGAAAAATACGGCAGCATTGTCCGCGTTGTAACCGTGCCGGATTATTCCATGGAATTCTGCGGCGGCGTACATGTTAAAAATACCGCGCAAATCGGTATGTTCAAAATACTTTCCGAATCGAGTACCGGTGCAGGCGTGCGCCGCATTGAGGCTGTAACCGGCCATGGCGCGCTTAACTATGTGCGTGAGATGGAAGACATGGTTAAAACTGCGGCCAATAACCTTAAATGCCGCAGCAACGACCTTTGCGCACGCATTTGCGCATTGCAGGCTGATTATAAAGCTGCTGAGCAGAAAATCGGCGACCTTGAAGGACAGATTGCCAAAGCACAGGTAAGCGGCGCGGCAGACAGCATCTGCGACATTAAAGGCGTGCCCGTGCTTGTGCAGAAAGTAAGCGCAGGCGATGTAGAAGCACTGCGTAACCTCGGCGACCAGATGCGCGATAAAGTTGGCGGCGTTGTTGTACTGGCTGACGTTATCGACAGCGGCAAAATTAACATTCTTGCCATGGCAACCAAAGATGCCGTTGCTAAAGGCATCCATGCAGGACAGATTGTTAAAGAAGTTGCCAAAACCTGCGGCGGCGGCGGCGGCGGACGCCCGGATATGGCGCAGGCAGGCGGCAAAGATGCAGGCAAACTTGATGAAGCATTGCAGGCTGCTTTAAAAGTTATTGAAGCACAGATTAAATAATTCACAAAATAGTAACGGCTGGGTTGAAAAGCTCAGCCGTTTCTTTCTATTAATTTGTGTTAAGGTATGTTAAAATAGAATAAAAGATGTTTAAGGAGGCATAATCATGGGCATCTCAAGTGAAACAATGATGTTTAAACGTAATGACGATAAAAAAGATGTTGCGCAGGTTATCCGCGAAGTTTACGCTGCGTTGGAAGAAAAAGGCTATAACCCGGTTGACCAGCTTGTAGGCTATTTGCTGAGCGGCGACCCCACTTATATTACCAGCCATAACGATTCACGCACCAAGCTGCGCCGTTTTGAACGTTATGAACTGCTGGAAGAACTTGTAAAAAATTATCTTGCAGCGGCAGCTAAAAAATAAGGCGGCGTTATGATGAGAACAATGGGGCTTGACGTAGGCACGCGCACTATCGGCGTGGCAACAAGCGATTTAATGGGCATGATTGCCGGCGGCGTGGAAACAATACGCCGCACCAGCGAAGAACGCGATTTTGCCCGTATTGGCGAACTGATTAAAGAGCATGAGGTAGACACCATTGTTGTGGGCTACCCCAAAAATATGAACGGCACAATAGGCGAGCGTGCGCAGATAAGCGAGGCTTTTGCCGAAGAACTGCGCAATCGCTTTGAAGGCATAAAAGTGGTGCTGTGGGATGAACGGTTATCTACCGTGGCAGCCGAAAAAGTACTGGTAGATGCCGATTTGCGCCGCAGCAAACGCAAAAAAATTATTGATATGATGGCGGCTGTGGTTATTTTGCAGAACTATCTGGACAGCCGCCGCTAATAACGGCAGCGGGGTGATGTTAATGTTACAAAGAAAGCATAAAATAGCCGGCGGGGTAATAGCCGCGCTGATAATTGTCGGCACGCTGGCTGTGCATGTGGCCGGCAACAAGGCGGCAGGCTTTGTAAGCGAAATGGCTGACAAGCAGACGGTGCTTCAGGGCAAACTTGCAATAGGCCATTTCAGCGCCAGCGTATCGGGCAACGTAGTGTTTGAGGACGTTGTGTGGACTGCGCCTAACGGCAAAACGCTTGCCGAAGTGCCGGTAATGAATGTATCGGCCAATTTGTTTGACCTTGTAAAAGGTTCTTTCGGCATTAATTCCATTAACAGCATTTCTATTGAAAAGCCTAAATTTGCGGTAAGCTACACCGATAAAGACGGGCTTGATATTATCAATTACATTAATTTTTCCAAAAAAGAAGACGATAAGCCCACGGAGTTCCGCGGAATGGTAGCCATTGAAGAAGGCGCGCTGGCACTTGATATGAACGGACAGCAGCTTGATTTTGACAATGTGCAGATGCAGGCTAATTTGAAGGAATTTCCGGATATTAACTTTACTTTGCAGGGCAAAAACGGCGATGCTGATTTAATAGGCAGCATTGATAAAAAATATGACGATGTAAATATTGATGCTGAAGTTAAAAACCTGCAGCTTACCGAACTGATGAAGGTACTGCCTTCCTTTGGTGATTTAAGCATTACCGGCGGCGTAATTAACGGCGCCAAACTGGTAAGCAGCCTGCATGATGCGCAGTGGAAGCTGAACCTTGACGGCAGCCTGGCAAATGTATCTGCCAAGGCGCTTGGTTATAATATTACCGATGGCGGCGGCAGCTTTGCCATTAATAACGATGCGGCAACCTTTACCGGCGTCAGTGGCAAGGTTGAAGGGCAGGATGTTACCATGGACGGCAAAATCCTGTTCCAGAAACTTGGCATGCCTACCTACGATTTAAACATAGCAGCTCCGTCCTTCCGTGTTGATGCTGTCAGCCCGGGCCTTGGCATTACGGACAGCGTAAACATTAACGGCAAGGTAACAGGCCCGATAGATGCACCTGTAATTAACGGCAGCTTTACCATGGATAAACTGGAAGTTGCGCCGCTTGTTGCTACCGGCATCAATGGTAATTACAATTATGCAGGCGGGCTGGTAACGCTCAGCAATACTTATGCCAATGTTTATAACGGCACTTTAGGCGTCAGCGGCACGGTAGAAGCGGCAACCAAAAACTTTGCGCTGCATCTTTCCGGCAGCGGCATGGACAGCACCGCGGTAACGGAAACGCAAATCAGCGGGCCTCTTGCTTTTGAAGCAGATGCAACAGGCACCGGCAGTGCTGAAAGCGCTGTGGCAAATGGTACTTTTAACATTGCGCCCGGCAATTTTGCAGGCGTTCCGTTTAATTCGCTTTCCGGCAATTTCAGCCGTGCTAACGGTCAGATGACTTTCTCCGGCATAACTATCGGCACGCCGCTGGGCAGCTTTACCAGCAACGCTGTAATGAACAGCAACGGCAAAATTACATTTGATAAAATGAGCGAATCTTCTTTCAGTGTTCCCACTAAGGAAGAAGTACGCGAAAACGTGCGCCAGCAGGTTGGCGGGGCTGTAAAACAGGGTCTCGGCAAATTGTTCGGCAAATAAAAAAGTCCCGGATTTACATTTGTAAGTCCGGGATTTTTATGTTTGCTTTTTAATTGTCATCCGGTACTTCGCGGTAAAGCTCAGTTACGGAACCGTCTTTAAATTCAACTCGGATAATGTCTACGCTCCAGGGCAGTTTTTTAAAATCTGATTGAAGCAGTGTATTTGTGCGGGGGTCAAACATATCAAGTTCTGCATAGCGGTAGCTGTTAACCGTTTGCCCGTCAGGAAAATTATCGGCGTTATAAACGGTAAAACTGGTAAGTTCCGGACCGTTCTGGCTTTGATAAATTGTAACGCGGTAAGTAAAGTTGGCAATGTCTTTGCCACTGATGTTTTTCATTTGCGTATAAACATTGAGCCAATGCTTTTCATCAACCATAAAGCCGTACTGGTTATTCAGGTCCATTTTGCCGGAAACCAGCTGGATTGTATTGGCAAGTTCTTTGGCAATGGGGGCGTTCAGTTCTGCCAGTTTTGCTTTTTCAGC
This sequence comes from uncultured Phascolarctobacterium sp., assembly GCA_900554395.1. GTDB lineage: Bacteria > Bacillota > Negativicutes > Acidaminococcales > Acidaminococcaceae > Fusicatenibacter_A. Next base: position 10 of record USHB01000016.1, on the reverse strand, counting down.
AGCGTCAACC
>USHB01000015.1 GCA_900554395.1 uncultured Phascolarctobacterium sp. | reverse complement strand
CTTTACAGGTTTATTATAAAAGTTGGAGATGGCTCAAAGTCAATGGGCGGCTGCAAAATATTTACAAAAAAATCTTATAAATAGCATTAAAAATACAAATTGTTTTATGACAATTTTGTTATATATCATTATAAATAATTAAAAATATAAAAATTATGGCCTGCACGGGTGCTTTTGTTACAAAACAAGGAAGATTTTTTGAATTGTTTATGGAGTATATTGACTTGAAGAATGATTAAAACGGTATAGTTAAAACTAACAGTTCCTGAGGGAGGAGGGCAGCGTTATGTTGTTGAGGCAAATAAAATATTTTGTAGCTGTTGTTGATGCAGGCAATTTTACGGAAGCGGCCGAAGAATGTTTTATCTCGCAGTCGGCAATATCGCAGCAGATATTGTCGCTTGAAAAAGAACTTGGCGTGCAGCTGCTGCAGCGCAGTACACGGCGCTTTACTTTAACGGAAGGTGGCAAATACCTGTACAGCCATGGCAAGCATCTGCTTGGAGAAATTGAAAAATTAAAAAATGGCACCATTGCTGCCGCCGGTCAGACAGATGTGCTTAATGTAGGTTATATAAACGGCTTTGCTGATGAAAGGTTCTATCAGGCGGTAAGCCGTTTTAAACAGCAAAATGCCAATGTGCGTTTAAATATCAGCTGCGGCGCGCATGATGAAATAGCATCGCTTTTGCGTGACGGCAAAGCAGATGTGGTGTTCAATATGCAAAGGCATGTTGTATCTGAGGAATATAGACAAGTGCCGGTAACATCGCTGCCGGGTTATGTTTTAATATCGCCGGTGTACGGAAGTTTTGAAAATGGCGCAGCCAAACTTAATGATTTAGAAGATGTGCCCTGCATTTTAGTTGCGGACGAAAAACAGCGAGAGCAGGAAAAAGATTTTTACACACAGGTGCTGGGCTTTAAAGGTAGTTTTATTTTTGCGCGCAGCGCGGAAAGAAGCACGCATTATGGCGGCAGCTGGCAACGGCTTTATGATTGCTGAAAGCTGCGGCCGCCATTTAAAAGCCAATGAAAACATAAACATTTTGCCGCTGCAGCAGGGCGGCAGGCAGGTGCAGAAAAAATACTATCTGTTTTGGAAGAAAGATAACGCTAACTATTACATTAAAAAATTTGCCGGTATGGTTTTACAGGCGTTTAAAACTCCGGAAGGCGAAGAAAATAATTTATAAGCTGCACTGATTATTGGCATTAATTATTAAAATTGCAGTTTAAATATGGCTTTTATATAATAAAAACTGTAAAGAAAGACTGAACAGTCAATGTTAGTTTTACTTTGCCCGGGAAAAGAAGGTTTGGGACAGAAGATTTTTCTCCATCCCTTTGGCAGCTAACTGCCGGAGTTTTTTTACTGTTCCGTATTGCAAGTACGCCTTCTTTTTTTAAGGCTTTGCCTATTCCTCAGGGGCAAAGCCTTGGCTTTGGTTATATTGCGCCAGGGCGCAGATTTAAGGCAGAGTGCAAAACAAGGTAGAGGAAACCAGGAGACTCGCACCGCATGTTTTGCCGGACGCCGGCAATTTGCCCCTCCGCGCTTTATAAAATATAAAGTGTTTTTCTAAAAGGGAGGAAAACAAAATGAAAAAATCTTTAGTATTAGCAATGGCTATGGCTCTCGGCGTTACTGCTTCCGCATATGCAGCTAACCCGTTCAGCGATGTACCGGCTGGCCACTGGGCTTATGACGCAGTAAACAAACTGGCAGCAGAAGGTGTAGTAGACGGTTATCCTGATGGCACCTACGGCGGCGACAAACTGATGACCCGCTATGAAATGGCACAGATTGTAGCAAAAGCAATGGCAAAAGGCGCTAACGTTGATAAATTAGCAGCAGAATTTGCTGACGAACTGGACAGCCTCGGCGTACGCGTAGCTAACCTTGAGAAAAAAGCTGACAACGTAAAAATCACCGGTCAGATCCGTGCTTCTTACAAAGATGCTGACGAAGCTGGCAGCGAAGGCCGTCTGCGTACTCGTTTGATGTTAAACGGTCAGATTAATGAAGATTGGAGCTACACCGGCCGTTTTGAAAACAGTCAGTACTATGCTGGCGACAAAGGTGCAACTGGCGATGACGATGTATCTTTGAACTGGGCATATGTAACTGGTAAAGTTGGTGGCGTTAAAGTAGAAGCAGGTCGTCAAGACTTCGTTAAGTCTGATGTACTTGATAACCGTGGCGATGGCGTAAAACTGTCCTATGGCAAAGATGTTAAAGTATTTGGCTGGGCTATGAAAGCATCTTCTGATAACTATGTAAATGGTGGCCAATTTGATGAAGATGTATTTACTGAACAAGAAATTAAAGATGGAGCTACTTTGATTGAATCTGGCGATCGTATTTATGTAGCTGGTGTAGAAGCTGGCATTGGCGTTGTTGATGCAGCTGTTCGTTATTATAATGCAGATAACTTCCGTGAACAGGATATTTGGGAAGCTGCTGTAGCTGGTGAAATCGCTAAAGATTTGACTTTGAGAGGTTCTTATTTCTATGGCGACAGCGATATTGAAGGTTATGATGGCGACAATAGCGGCTGGTTAGTAGGCCTGAGCTATCGTGGTGCTAAAGCTTCCGAAGTAGGTTCTTGGGGCGTATATGCTAACTACAGCGACCGTCCGCTTGCAACCTTCCTCCAGCCGACTGTATTCAGCGGTGGCTATGCTGATTATCCTACCGATACCTATTTCGATGGTGATGGTTATGAAGGCTTTGATGTAGGCGCTAATGTAACCCTCGCTAAAAACATTGTAGCAGGTGTTAAATACGCTGACTTTGAATCCCGTGAAGGTAATACCGATGATCAAACCATTTGGTCTGAAGTAGTATTCACTTTCTAATTTAATAGTTAGAACTGTTAAAGCGGATGGTTTTATGCCATCCGCTTTTTCTATGCCTAAGTTAAACGCAGATAAAAACAAAAGCACTTAACTTACAAATATTTTACAAACAAAATAGATAATTATTATTGATTAAATTCTTCCGATATGTTATACTTAAACCATCAAAGAGGTTAAGCCTTAAAAATAAGGAGGAATAAATTATGAAAAAGAAAATCTATAAAGCATTTAATGAGCAGGTTCAGGCTGAATTATATTCCGCTTATATGTATCTGGCAATGAGCCTTGATATGGAAGCTAAAAATTTTAAAGGTATGGCACACTGGCTTAAAGCACAATATGAGGAAGAACGCGGCCACGCATTTAAGCTGATGGGCTTTATGCAGGACTGCGGCGAAAAACCGGAACTTTTAGCAATTGAAATGCCGGCTGCCGATTATGGTACTCCGCTGGAACTGTTTAAAAAAGTTCTTGAACATGAAAAATATGTAACTTCCCGCATTCATAATATGTATGAACTTGCGGTTGAAGAAAAAGATTACGCTGCCCAGAGCCATTTGAAATGGTTTATTGACGAGCAGGTAGAAGAAGAAGCAAGCGCATCTGAAATTGTTGAGAAACTGAAAATGGTCGGAGACCATGTTGGCGGTTTGTTTATTATTGATGGTCAGCTTGGCGCAAGGAAATAATTAAATAATCTGTTGACAAGGCTGTAAGTTTATGTTATTATACTTGGGTAACAAAGTAGAAGCCGCTCGCTTCTCACCTTGCAGCTATGCTCGACAGGGTTGGATATGTATTAACGCGGGTGGATTTGTTCTGCCCGCTTTCATTTTTGATTGAATTTTTTTGGAGGTGACTTGTCATAGCTAAAGAAAACTTGCGTATCAACGAAGAAATTCGGGCACGTGAAGTGCGCGTTATCGGCAGCGAAGGCGAACAGCTTGGCATTATGTCCGGGCGTGAAGCTCAGCAGCTTGCTTATGAAAAACATCTTGACCTGGTGGAAATTGCACCTACTGCCAAACCGCCTGTGTGCCGGATTATGGATTACGGCAAGTATCGTTACGAGCAGCAGAAACGTGAAAAAGAATCTCGTAAGAAACAGAAAACCTTTGACATTAAAGAAGTTAAGCTGCGGCCCGGCAGTGAAGAACATGACTTTAACGTTAAGTTTAAAAATGCCGTACGTTTCTTAGAAGATGGCGACAAAGTAAAAGTTACCATTATGTTCCGTGGCCGCGAACTTTCGCACCCGGAACTGGGCGAAGTGCTTTTAAATAAAATGGCTGCCCAGCTTAAAGAGATGGCAGTTGTAGAAAGACAGCCCAAACTTGAAGGCAAAAACATGATTATGATAGTTGCGCCGAAACCGAGTAAATAAGGAGGATTTTTTAAATGAAGTTGAAAATGAAAACCCGCAGAGCTGCTGCAAAACGTTTCAAAAAAACCGCTTCCGGTGAATTTAAACGTGCTAAAGCATATAAGAGCCATATTCTGGAGAAAAAATCTCCTGCCCGCAAGAGAAATCTGCGTAAAGCTACTTTAGTGCATAAAACTGACCATGAACGCGTAGTTAAAATGCTGCCGTACGCATAATTGAGGGACTTTAAGGGAGGAAATTACCAATGGCAAGAATTAAAGTTGGTGTAACTGCACACCGCCGTCATAAACATATTTTAAAACTGGCTAAAGGCTATCGTGGAGCTAAACATTTACAGTTCAAAAAAGCTAACGAAACTGTAATGAAAGCATTGAGCTATGCCCGCCGCGACCGCCGCGCTAAAAAACGTGAATTCCGCCGTCTGTGGATTGCACGTATCAACGCTGCAAGCCGTGCTAACGGCATGAGCTACAGCCGTTTCATCTGCGGCCTTTCCAAAGCCGGTATCCAGCTTGACCGCAAGGTTTTGGCAGATATGGCAATTTATGATGCAGCTGCATTTGCAAAACTGGTTGAAACCGCTAAAGCTGCTCTGTAATTACAATAAAAAGGACTGGTGTTGCAAGCGCCGGTCCTTTTTTTGTTTTGCGTAAAAATTTGCAAAAAATTTATTTTCTGTTATAATCTTGAAGTAGTAATACAAATAAAAAATGCTTTTTATGGGGTGAGAATCCTTGGGAAGAGAAAATAAGTTTTTGCGCTGGATTGGGCAGACTTTTAATGGCAGCCAAATGGTGGCGCTGAGTTTTATTATTTTGATTTTAGGCGGTGCATTTTTGCTCATGCTGCCAATATCAACCCAGGACAGGCAAGGACTTACTTTTTTGGATGCGCTGTTTACATCTACATCAGCTTCGTGTGTAACCGGTTTAACGGTTATTGACGTCGGCAACCAGCTTTCGTGGTTTGGCAAAATGGTGCTTATTGCGCTGATACAGATTGGCGGTCTTGGCATTATGACCATGACTACACTGGTAATGGTTATTGCCGGGCGTAAGGTCAGCCTGCGCGAGCGGCTGCTTTTGCAGGAATCCATGAATCAGACGGAAATATCCGGTGTTGTGCGCATTGCGCTTAATATTATTAAGTATACGCTTTGTATCGAGTTTGTATTCGGTACTATTTTAGCAATTCATTTTGCCTTTGTTAAAGATATGGGGATTGTCGGCATAGTATATGGCTATTGGCATTCCATATCGGCCTTTTGTAATGCAGGCTTTGATTTAATGGGCAATTATAAAAGCTTGATTGATTATCAAAGCGATATAGTAATTAATTTAAGCATTGCTTTGCTGATTACTTTGGGCGGCCTTGGTTTTATGGTTCTTGAGGATTTAAAACGAGGCTGGAACTGGGAAAGGTTTGCTCTGCATACCAAGATTGTACTGTTAAGCAGCGTTGGGCTGAATATAGTAGGTACAGTGCTGTTGTGGGTATTTGAATGTGATAATCCGAATACTTTGGGCAATATGACTGCTTTTGACAGTATAATGGCTGCGTTTTTTCAGGCGGTGTCATCGCGTACTGCCGGTTTTAACACAATTGATTTAATGCAGCTGCATGACAGCAGCTTGTTTGTGCTGATTATATGGATGTTTATTGGTGCAGGCAGCGGTTCTACCGGCGGCGGTATTAAAACAACAACATTTGTTGTACTTATGGCTTCTTTGTGGTATATGATAAAGGGCCAGCGCGATGTTGTAATGTTCGGCAAGCGCATAGATGAAAAGATTGTAGATAAATCGTTTGTAATTACGGTATTATGCTTAATCTGGGTGCTTATTGCCACAATGGCATTATCGGCAATAAATCATGAAAATTATCCGTTCATAGATGTTTTGTTTGAAGTTGTATCAGGTTTTGGTACCGTGGGTCTTGGCATCGGCATTACGCCGGACTGGGCGCCGTTAGGCAAATGGATATTAATTTTTACTATGTATATCGGACGTATCGGCATACTAACATTTATTTTAAGCTTTTTGAGCAGCGGTACAAACAAAATCAGGTATCCGTCGGAACATATTAACATAGGGTAACGAGGTGTAGATAATGGCTAAAAATAATAAACAAAAACAGTTCGCTGTGCTTGGGCTTGGTCGTTTTGGAACCAGTGTTGCGCTTACTTTGCACGAACTTGGCTATCAGGTTTTGGGCGTAGACAGTGATGAAGAAATTGTACAGGATTTATCGCATGAACTTACTCATGTTGTAAGCGCGGATGCTTCTGACGAAAACACTCTGCGCAGTTTGGGCATTAATAATTACGAGGTAGTTATTGTTGGCATAGGCGCCTTGGAGGATAACCTTTTAACTACGCTGAACCTAAAAGAAATGGGTGTGCCTTTTGTTGCCGTAAAAGCAACCAGCGCCGTACACGGCAAAATGCTTGAAAAAATCGGTGCAGATAAAATTATTTACCCTGAACGTGATATGGGCAAGCGTGTAGCGCATAACCTTATTTCCAGCAGCATTGTGGATTATATTGAAATGAGCAATAATATCAGCTTAATGAGCACTAATATACCACATTCTCTTGTTGGCAAAAACCTTATTGAATCTGATTTGCGCAAACGTTATAACGTAAACGTAGTTGCCATTAAGCATGAAGGCGTCACTTATATTAACCCAAAACCGACACAGGTTTTGGAAGAAGGCGACGAGATGATAGTTATTGGCGAACACCAGAATATTAAAGCCTTAGAGGAAATTGTTTAATGAAGGAAATTGCAAGCCTTAATAATGCTGTTGTTAAGGCTGTTGCCGAATTAAAACAGAAAAAGTACCGTGAACGCGCAAACAGTTTTGTAGTAGAAGGTTTGCGCGCTGTGGAGGAAGCAGTAAAATATGCCGATGTCCGCAGCATTTTCGCCGTGCCGGAAAAAGAAAATACCCGCATGTCGCAGATTTTAGCCGATGCCGAAGATAAAGGCATTGATTTATATGCTGTGACAGAAGCAGTTATGCGTAAAATTAGCGATACCGAAGTTCCGCAGGGAATTTTGGCAGTATGCACAAAACCGCAGGGAATAATAGTACGCAGCGGCGATATACTGGTGCTTGACCGTGTGGCTGACCCCGGCAATGCAGGTACGCTTATCCGCGCGGCAGAAGCGGCCGGTATGGCGGGTGTTATTCTGCTGGCGGGCTGTGCTGATGCTTACGCGCCGAAAACCGTGCGTTCAACAATGGGCTCGCTGCTGCGCGTTCCGGTAATTACCGGCATGACAGAAGATGATTTTATTGAATGGTGCCGGAAAAGCGGCTATGAAATTATGGTAACCTGCCTTGACGGTGCGCAGGATTTATACCGGACTGATTTTGCGGAGCGCACGGCAATAGTTGTGGGCAGCGAGGCTTACGGTGCATCCGAAGCATTAAAACAGGTAGCAGCAAAAAGGGTTTTTATTCCCATGCAGGGCAGTGCTGAATCGCTTAATGCGGCAATGGCAGGTGGCATAGTTATGTTTGAAGCACTGCGCCGCCGTCTTGCAACTAAGCAGGCGCTGTGATATAATAATACACGTCAAATTTAAACAAGTTTGCAATGAAAAAGAGAGTAGGCAGCACTTGCGACGCAGAGAGCAGGGCCAAGGCTGAAAGCCCCGTGATACAGGTTTTGCCGAAGTTCACTTTGGAGCATCCGTTTTGAAATTAAGTAGGAACGGCGTGTGCCGCGTTAAGGCGTTATGAGGTACAAAACAGGGTGGTACCGCGGAAGACTTAGCAGCTTTCGCCCCTTTGAGGGGCGGAGGCTTTTTTATTTACCGCCTGCCCCTAATGCTGAATTTTGGGAGGTTAAGTATGAAAGAAGAACTGCAAGCACTTAAAGAGCAGGCGCTGGCAGAACTGGAAACAGTGGCAAGCGTAGACGCGTTGAAAGATTTGCGCGTTAAGTATCTTGGCAAAAAAGGCCGTATGACGGATATTTTGCGCGGCATGGGCGGTCTGCCGGCGGAAGAAAGACCGAAAATCGGCCAAATGGTGAACGAAGTTAAAAAGGTTTTGGAAGAAGCTATTGCTGCCAAAACGGAAGTATTAGAAGCAGAAGCACTGAAACAGCGCCTTGCCAGCGAAAAGGTTGATATTACATTGCCCGGCCGCAAACCGCAGTGCGGGCATTTGCACCCCATTACGCTTACCATGCGCGAAATTAAAAAGATTTTTATGCGCATGGGCTTTGAAGTAATGGAAGGGCCTGAAATTGAAAGCGATTATTACAACTTTGAAGCTCTCAACCTGCCGAAAGACCATCCGGCAAGAGATATGCAGGATACATTCTACATTACTGAAGACATTTTGCTGCGTACGCAGACATCTCCTATGCAGGCACGCAAAATGCAGGCAACTGTGCCGGATTCTCCTATCCGTATGATTTCCCCGGGTACTGTTTACCGCAATGATTATGACGCAACCCATTCCCCGATGTTCCATCAGGTAGAAGGTTTGGTTCTGGGCAAAGATATCAGCCTGGCTGATTTAAAAGGCACTTTGGAAACTTTCTGCAAGGAAATGTTTGGCAGCAGCGTAAGCATCCGCCTGCGCCCGAGTTATTTCCCGTTTACCGAACCGAGCGCAGAGGTTGATATTTCCTGCGTTATCTGCGGCGGCAAAGGCTGCCGTGTTTGCAAAAACAGCGGCTGGCTGGAGATTTTGGGCAGCGGCATGGTTCACCCCAATGTTTTGCGCATGAGCGGCTATGATCCTGACAAAACAAGCGGCTATGCATTCGGCATGGGCGTTGAACGTATAGCAATGCTGAAATACGGCATTGACGATTTGCGCCTGTTCTTTGAAAATGACCTGCGGTTCATCCGCCAGTTTAAATAAGGAGGGATACCATGTTAGCATCTATTGATTGGCTTAAACAATATGTAGATATTGATGTCACTCCTGAGGAGCTGGCTGAAAAACTGACCCGTGTGGGTTTGGAAGTAGAAAGCGTAAATTATCTGGGTGAAGGCATTGAAGGCGTTGTTACCGGTAAAGTAACGCAGATTGAACGCCATCCTGATTCTGACCATTTGTGGGTTTGCATGATGGATGTCGGCGGCCCGGAAATTTTACAGATTTTAACAGGTGCGCAGAACGTGCATCAGTATGATATGGTGCCGGTTGCGGTTGTAGGCTCCAGTCTGCCGAACGGCATGAAACTGAAAAAAGCCAAAATGCGCGGCCTTGATTCTTTTGGTATGCTGTGCAGCGCCAGTGAACTCGGCATTGATGCCAAACTTTTGCTGCCTGAACAGCGCGAAGGCATTTTTATTCTGCCGCCGGATACTCCGATTGGCGTAGATGTAAAAAAAGTACTTGGCCTTGATGATGTTGTGCTTGATATTGACCTTACCGCCAACCGCGGCGATTGCACCAATATTATTGGCCTTGCGCGCGAAGCTGCTGCTGTGCTTGGCAAAGAACTACGCATGCCGGATATGTCTGTTGCAGAAAAAGCAGGCGGCAATGCTGCTGATATGGCAGCTATTGAAGTACAGGCTAAAGATTTGTGCAGCCGTTTTTCCGTGCGCGTGCTGAAAAATATTAAAATCGGCCCATCGCCGGAATGGATGCAAAAACGCCTGCGTGCCTGCGGTATGCGCCCAATCAGCAATGTTGTTGACGTTACCAACTATGTAATGCTGGAACTTGGCCAGCCGATGCATGCTTATGATTATGATAAAGTAGGCGGGCACAAACTTATTGTGCGCCGTGCTGCCGATGGCGAAAAACTTGTAACTCTGGACAGCCAGGAACGTATTTTAACATCTGATATGATTACCATTGCCGACCCGTCCCATGCAGTTGGTCTCGGCGGTGTAATGGGCGGTCTTGAAACAGAAGTTACCGCTGAAACCGTAAATGTAATGCTGGAAGCTGCAACGTTTAACGGTCCTTCTATCCGCCGCACTTCCAAAGCGCTTGGTCTGCGCAGCGAAGCATCCGGACGTTTTGAACGCGGCGTTGATACCATTCTTACACATAATGCGCTGAACCGTGCAGCACATTTGCTGGAACAGATGGGTGCCTGCGAAACCGTTTGTGGTGTTGTTGAAGATTATCCGCAAGAGGTTAAACCTGCCGTTATCCGCGTAACGCCTAAAGCTATTAATACCCGTATCGGCGTTGAAATTGCTGCTGATGAAATGGTTGAAATTCTTAAAAAACTGCAATTTGGCGTAGAAGTTGAAGACGGCGTACTGGTAGTTACAGCACCGAGCTGGCGCTATGATATTAGCTGCGATGCCGATATCAGCGAAGAAATTGCCAGAATGCACTCTTATGATAAAGTTGAATCACATAATCCGGAGCTGCCGCTTGTACAAGGCCGTCAGGCAGTTATTGACGATGTGCGAGAGGAAATGGAAGATTATCTTGCCGCTGCCGGATTAAATGAAGTAATGACTTACAGCTTCATTAACCCCAACAATTTTGACAAAATGCTGCTGGCAGATAATGACGCGCGCCGTCAGGCTATTGAATTAATGAACCCGTTGAGCGATGAGTTTAAAGTAATGCGCACCAGTATGCTGCCGGGCATGCTGAATACAGCAGCTTACAACCAGGCACGTCAGGCTGAATCGGTTAAAATTTTTGAAATTGGCAAAGTGTTTCTGCCCAAAGCGCTGCCGCTGAAAGAACTGCCGGAAGAAAAACTGGTATTGTGTGCCGTTCTTACCGGTCGCCGCAGCAGCTTAAACTGGACTGAACCCAAAGACGAAGTTGATTTTTATGATATGAAAGGCGTTGTAGAAGGCATGCTGGAAAGCCTGCAAATGACAGATGTTAAATTTGTTCCGGTTGAGCAGCCTTATCTGCATCCGGGCAAAAGCTGTGCCGTTGAAGCAGGCGGTAAAGTAATTGGCTGGTTTGGCGAACTGCATCCTACTGCTGCTGCAAACTTTGATTTAAACGGCGGCGTTTGCGTGCTGGAACTGGAAGTTGCTCCGCTTGTTGCAACTGCAACCAATGTGCCGCAGTTTGTACATCTGCCTAAATATCCTGCCACTTCGCGCGATATTGCCGTTGTTGTTCCGCTGAACGTATCAATGGAAGAACTGGAAAATGTAGTCCGCACCAATGCGGGCGCATTGCTTAAAAAGGTACAGGTATTTGACGTTTACACCGGCAAACAGGTTGCCGAAGGTTACAAATCCATGGCATTTAACTTAACCTTCCAGGCAGATGACCGTACTTTGACCGATGAAGAAATTGATGCCGTTATTAAAAATGTAGTTGAAAAAGTTGGCGAAGCCTATAAAGCTAAATTAAGAGATTGATTTAACGTAAAGGTTGTGAAACATATGAAAAAACTCGCTTTAACAATTGCCTGCGCTTTAAGCATTGCACTTGCCGGCTGCGGAACTGCCGGTGCTGTTGATACGGATGCCGCTTTGGCCATTGCGCTGAAAAATGCTGATGTGCCTAAAGACGATGCCTATAATGTTAAAATTGAACAAGATGGCGATAATGGCATACCAATTTATAAAATTGAATTTGAAACCAGTTACGGCGATTATGATTTTGAAATTGCAACAGAAGACGGAAGAATTGTAGGCGCCGATTACGAAGTAAAAGAAGAATGGCTGAACCGTCTTGGCGGCAAGCCTGTTGATATGCAGCAGGCCAAAAAACTTGTGCAGCAAAAGGTTGAAGGCAGCAACGCGGATAACGTGCATATTTGGGAAGAATACGGAGATGGGCATTTGCGCTATGAGGGAGAACTGTTTTACAACGGTATGAAGTATGAATTTGAAATTGACCCGCAAACAGGCAGAATTTTTGACTGGAATGCGGATTTGCGCAAATGATTTTGTGCGGCAGTGCCGCCGGTTTATGCCGGCGGCTTTTGCTTTTGCAGATATAATTACGAGTGCATGGCAAAAGTTGCCGCTGCGGCAAGAACAGTTTATAATAAAAACAAAGAATACAGAAAGAAGGTGCGTTTATGAAACTTTATGTATGGCGCCATAACAAAACTTATCATAGCCACAGCATGATACAGGAACCTTGTGTAAACAGCGAATTTTATCTTGATGCCATTGCCATTGTAGCGGCCGAAAATCTTGATGAAGCATTGGAACTTTTGGCGGCGCAGCGTAAAGGCTGGCGCACCGATGATTTACGCGAACTTGAACCGCAGGTTTACAGCCTTGATGAAGGCAAGATTATTTTTACGGAACTGAGAGGTTCAATAGCTTAAAAGGAGCAGAGATATGTCCGCAGAAATAGAAGTAAAACTTAACATAGCAGCAGAGGCACTGAGAAAACTGCTTGCTTCTCCGCTTATTACTGAAAAAATTGTGCCCGGCAGTAAAGCCGTACTGCATTTGGCAACAACATATTATGATACGGAATCGTTAAAATTAATGCATAGCGGCATTGCTTACCGTGTGCGCCAAAACGGTAGTAAATTTGAAGCGACAATAAAGACGGATAAAGAAGTACATGGCGGGGTCAGCTGCCGCAATGAATACAACATTGATTTGCCTGACGCTGAGCCGGTGCTGCATGGTTTTGATAAAGAAGGCTTTAGCGGCAATTTGCCGAAAATTATGGCAGGCGAGCCGCTGAAAAAACTGTTTACAGTAAGTGTGGAACGCAAAGTATGCCTGCTGAAAATTACAGAAGCCACTACACTGGAATTAGCAGTGGATAATGGCAAAATAACAGCGCGTAACGGTAAAGAAAGCCCGATTAATGAAACTGAACTGGAAATAAAAAAAGGCAGCAAAGAAGATTTGCTTGCATATGTTGAAGCGATTGCTGCTTATGTGCCTGTATCCGGCGAAGAACGCAGCAAATATGAGCGGGGAATGTCATTGTGCGGAGTTCAATTAAAACGCCCTGCAAAATAGAAAAACGGTATTGCCATTTGGCAATACCGTTTTTTGTTTATAATACAGCTGAATTAAAACAAGCTGTTTAAAACAGGCAGCAATACCGGCGCAAGTAAGGACGTTGCAATACCTGTAAGGCCTATTGATGCGCCGCCGATAGCAAGCTGCAAAGCACTTTTGCTTGCGCAGACGCTTGTTCCCAAGCCGTGGCTTGACGCGCCGATGGATAAGCCGATTGCGATATTATTTTTTATTTTTAAGGCATCTAACAGTTTATGGTTAATGGTAGCGCCGAACATACCGGTAAAAATAACGCAGGCTGCTGTTAAGGCAGGGATGCCTCCTATTGATGTGGAGATATCCATAGCGATAGGTGTAGTTACTGATTTTGGTATCAAAGAGAGCAATACCTGCTCGCTGGCGCCGAAAAGTTTAGCGCAGACGAAAATGCTGATAATGCCGGTAACAGTGGCAACTATAATGCCGCTGACTATTACAAATAAATTTTCCTTTATAATGCGGCGGTTGTTATACAGCGGCAATGCCAGCGCAACTGTGGCAGGGCCAAGCAAAAAGTTAATAAAACCGGCACCGGTTTCGTAATTATCATAAGTAATGTAAGGCTCCTGAAAATAAATGAACATAATTATCAGCGGGCACGCCAGTACAAACGGCGGTACAATATTAAGTTCAAACTTATCTACAATAATTTCGCACATTACATAAACAACAATGGTAA
>USHB01000014.1 GCA_900554395.1 uncultured Phascolarctobacterium sp. | reverse complement strand
AATGGTACTGTCGCTGTAGTTTTTGCTTTGCAGGTATTCGATCAGCGGTTTGTAATCCTGTACGCCATGGATATTATAAGGCGGGTGACTGATGCCGTCAAAGTCGCTGCCGAAACCGACGTGGTCGTCATTGCCCAAAAGGTTCAGCATATAGTCGATGTGTTTATAAACGCTTTCGATGCAGGCATCGTGCCAGTCTTCTTCAAGAAACTGTCCGGCAAAGGTAATGCCTGCAAGGCCGCCGTTTTGCGCCAGTGCTTTGATTTGCTCGTCATTAAGGTTGCGCGGGTGGCTGCAAAGAGTTTTAGCGTTGGAATGTGTAGCAATGATAGGTTTGGTGCTGGTTTCCATAACACTCCAGAAACCGGCGGTGGAAATATGGGAAACGTCTACCAGCATGCCGAGACGGTTCATTTCTGCCACAACCTGTTTGCCGAAAGCTGTCAGGCCGCTGCCTGTCGCTTCCTCGTTGATGCCGTCGGCAATATCGTTGCGGTTGCTCCAGGTAAGTGTCATGGCGCGCACGCCAAGTTCGTACAGGCAGCGCAGGGCTTCCAGGCTGCCATCAATGGCGCCGCCTTCTTCAATGGCAAGCAGGGTTGCTGCTTTGTGGCTGAGTGCGTTGGCGGCATCCTGCGGAGTTAAAACTTCCAAAACGTCAATGCCATCAGCGCGCAGTTTTTTCAATTCCTGTTTGTATTTATCAAGCAGGCACAGGGTATAGCGCAGGCCGCCCTGATAACGGAAAATTTCTGTAGGCACATAAATAGCGCAGAACTGTAAGCCGCCGCCGTTGGCTATCTGGCGTTTAATGTCAAAATGCTGTTCGTTTTCATAAAGCGAAGCATTTTTGTTATACAGCTCTGTTAAGGTGTCGCAATGGCAATCGCAGATATACATATTATCAGTCCTTTCTCAAAAACAAATAGCTGCCGCAAAATGCAGCAGCTATTAAAAAGTTACTTATTAAACTCCAGCGTAATAGTAGTAGAAGGTCATGCCCAGGGTAACGGCCAAAGCGCCGCACATCGGGATGAAGGTACGTTTAACAAGGTCGAAGCTGGAAACATTGCCCATGCCGGAAGCAACAACGATAACTGCCGTAATCGGGGAGCAGGTACGTGCGATGGAAGCCGCAAAGTGCATCGGCAGAAGCATCAGCACGGGGTGCAGGCCGGTATGTGCAGCAACGGCCGGGGTAAGTGCAGCAAACGCAAAGAACGGAGCGTTGCCGCTGCCCATAACGATGGAGCTGAATACGATAATGGAAACCATTACCAGCATCATGGCCATCGGGCCGAAGCCGAGGGTTTTACTGCCTTCGATAAGGCTGTCGATAGTGCCCATGGAAAGCAGACCCTGTGCGAAGGTCTGGCCGGCAATAATAAGGGTAATTACATTAGCCATCTGCATGCCGAGGCCATCGAAGAAGGTTTGAATATCACCGAGAACTTTCTTGCCGTCGCGCCAGCGGATAAATTCGCAGCAGGCACCGATAAAGAGACCGATGAACATAGCCATAACGATGTTCATTTTAATGGTGGTAATCCACAGGGAACTGAAAGAAAGGATTAAGCTGAGAGGAATAATCGGCAGAATTGCATACCACAGCGGAGCATTGTCGGCAGGGTTTTCTTCTGCTTTTTCAACTTCCATCGGTTTAACTACATGGCCCATTTTTTTATCCATGTATTTCTGGGTAACATAATGCAGGAAACCTACAACAACAAATGCTACCATAACGATAGGCACCTGATAGTTGGTCCAGTACAGAACGGGGTCAACGCCTGCGGTGGTTGCGGAAAGAATGGTGCCGGTATCACTCGGGCTCCAGTCAAAGCACAGGGTGGAAGCAACAGCCGCGGTAGCGGACAGGCGGCTTACGCCGAGGCCGATAAGAATTGGGAACATGGTTACCATTAAAAGCATTGCAAGGCCGGAAGCACTGTTGATGCAAAGGCCGATTAACATGCCGACAATCCATGTGCCGGAAAGTACAAGATAAGGGGATTTTAAAGCCAGAAGCGGCTTAATGGTAAGGCGAACCAGGGAGCGGGAAGCGCCGATGCGGTCCATATAGCGGGCAAAAGCGCCTACGGACATAATGTTCAGGCCAAGGCCTGCGGCGTTGGAGCTCATGGTTTTGCGCATGAATTCAAAAGCATCGAAGAACCAGGAACCTGTTGCGGATTTTTCCGGCAGGATTGTGCCGTAGCCGCAAAGCACGGCGATGTACATTAAAATCATACCGCCTAAAAAAAGTACGGGCTGCGGCTTATATTTTTTATAGATAAGATAGCCTACCCAGAATGTTACAAGTGCAGAAATTACAATACCCATCAAATCATCCTCTCTGTTTTATAGTTAGAACTGATTACAGTATAAGCTAAATCGCCGGGCAATGGCAAGCAAAAAAATTACAAATTTACAGAAAATTTTTAAAATATTATTAAATTGTTAAGTTTATAAGCGCAACTTATATATTAACCGCCGCTTTTGCGGATTTTTAAGCGTTTTGCAGTACCTGCCATGCTTCAAGCGCACGGGCTACAAAAAGTTTGCGGATGCCTTCGTTTTCGCCCATGCCGTGCAGGTAGGGGATAACTTTAAAGCCATTGCTTTCAAGGATTGTTTTATGCGAATCTTCATCATCGCCTGCCATATCGTTGTTAGCATGGTCGCCTGCTACCATCATGGCCGGCATAATGGTAATTTCCTTAATGTTTTTTGCCTTTAAAAGCGGAATGACGGTATCAAGATGCGGCCAGCCTTCCACAGAATAAATAAAAGCGTTGTCAAAGCCAAGTTCGTTTAAGCGGTTCTGCATAACGGAATAATAAGCGTTGGCGGGATGCGGTGTGCCATGCGCTAAAAGCAGTACGGCGCTGCCTTTTGCCATTGGCGGGAATTGCGTGCTGAGAGCCTGCATGGTATCTTTAATATCGTCGCGTTGTCCTTCCTGTCCCATCCAGTACATCAATGGAGTGCCGATGGATATTTTTTTGAACAGGTTTTTATAATGGTTAAACACATAGGTTTTATAGGCATATTCAATACCGGGAATAATATCCAGTGAGCAAAGCGCTACACGGGTATAGCCTTCGCTGTGCAGTTTTTCCAGTGCTTCTTCCGGAGTCGGGTAGGTGATGCCTTCGTTCTTTTTAATGCGGTCGATAACAATATGCGAAGTAAAGGCCAGTTCTGCCGTTACGCTGGGGCAGGCGGCTTTAATTTCTGCAAAAACGGCATCAATCGTTTTGCTGCGTGTTTCTTTATATGTGGTGCCGAAACTCATTACAAGAATGGCATCTTTATCCGGCAGGGAAGCAAGTTCCGGGTTTTCATAAACGCATACGCCGATTTGTGCTGCGTTTAACAGCGAAGGCGTAGCGGTTTTTACTTCCTCGCTCAGTTTATAACCTGTGCTTCCGGTATCTGCTGCCAGAAGCGGACTAAAATTTTTTAACAAAGTCTTCACTCCTTATAAAAATTATAAAAAAACCTTTCTGCCTGAGACAGAAAGGTTTAATATCCGCCTGTTGTAGCTGGTATTTGGTCAGTCTTCTGCTGTAAGATGTTTTTTTATGGCGTCAAAAGTCTCGGGGCTTATAACATGTTCAATGCGGCAGGCGTCATGTTCGGCAATATCGGCCGGCACGCCGAAGTGTTCAATAAGGCATTTGGTAAGCACCTTATGGCGTTCCAGTACTTCTTTGGCTTTGGCAAGCCCGGTTTCGGTAAGTACAATATTGCCTCCGGCCTCTACCAGAATAAAGTTTTCGCGTTTTAAAATGCTCATTGCACGGCTGACGCTTGCTTTGGTAAAATTCATTGTTTCTGCTACATCAATAGCACGTACTTTGCCCTGTTTCTGCTGTAATTGCAAAATAGTTTCCAAATACATTTCGCCGGATTCCTGCAGAATCATAATTAAAACCTCCGTGCTGTAAATTACTATACTTATATATTGTAACATTATCAGCGGCGGTGGGCAAGCGGCAATATTATGGCAGTATCAGTGCATATTGGCTGCGGGCTGTAAAAAAGAAGCGCGGCGCAGAAGTGAAGCAAAAAGCGGAGCGGTAAAAGCTGTAAAAATCATGCCCGGTACTGCCGCTGCAACAAGCGCCAGGGCTGCCTGGCCGATGAAGGCTGAAAGCACAAGCCTTGCAGCGGCGCTGGCAACAGGGCCGGATAAAATATAAAATGCTTTGCTGTTGCCGAAAACATAAAAACACATTGCCACTACAACACGGAACGAAAGGGCAATGGCAACATTAAAAGGATTTTGCGTGCCCAGCATAAGGCAGATAAGTGAAGCGCCAATACCGGCTGCAAGATAGCGCTTAACGCCAAAAACGCCGCAGACAGCAACAGCAATAGGAGCAGAAAGCTGAAATTCACTGCCTGGCACAAATGAAGGAATTTTAAAACTGCCGCTGACGGCGATAAAGGCTGTTAAAAGGGCCAAAAGACTAATTTCACGTACGGAACTGCGCATAGTTAACCTTCTTTCTAACTCTAGTTAACCATAAGTATAAAACAGGTTAACGGTTAAGTCAATAAAAATTAAGGCTTTAATTGTGCGGGCGGCTTGTTATATTGTAAAATAAATATATAAATGTTAAAGGTGAGGTAAAAATGCTTGAATTTATAAAAGAACAGCATGATGTTTGGGAAAATATGCGTGCTTGCGGCAAGCCGTTAGTGCTGTATGGCATGGGCAACGGAGCGGATGCTATACTTGACCGTATGGCGCAGGAAAAATTACCGGTGGCTGGCGTATTTGCCAGTGATGAATTTGTACGCGGGCAAAACTTCCGTGGTTTTACGGTAGAGCGTTATGCAGATGTGAAAGCACGGCTGGGTGATTTTGCCATAGTAATAGCTTTTGCCAGTGAATTGCCGGATGTGCTGGCGCGTTTTAAAGATTTAGCATCCAAACATATTGTGTTTGCGCCGCATCTGCCGCTTTATGCCGGCAGCGAAATAGTTAGTTCTAAGTGGCTGGCTAAATATGAACAGCGCCTGCAAAGCGTGTATGATAATTTGGCTGATGAGCAATCGCGCAAAGTGTTTGCCGGCGTGCTGAACTATAAACTGAGCGGTAAGCCGCAGTACCTGTGGCAGTGCGAAACTGAACGCGCCGGTGATTTAAAGCAGCTTTTTAGTTTTAATGATAACGAAAGCTACCTTGATTTGGGTGCGTATGACGGCGATACGGTGCGTGAATTTTTAAGCCTTACCGGCGGGCAGTATGCGCAAATAACCGCTGTGGAAGCAGACCGCCGCAATTACCGCAAGCTGTGTGCCAAAACGGAAGGGCTTGCCAATTTGCGCACAGTGGAAGCAGCCGTATGGAATGAAGATACGGAGCTGGAATTTTCCGACAGCGGCGGCAGGCAGTCTACCTTGATAGGAGCGCATAAGCGTATGGTCAAAGCAGTTAAAATGGATAATCTGCTTGGAAGCGAACCTGTTACTTATATTAAAATGGATGTGGAAGGCACGGAAAAGCAGGCGCTTTTGGGGTTAAAGGAACATATCCTGCGTGACAGGCCGAAAATGTTTATTGCCGCCTATCATTATGATAATGATTTTTTTGAACTGCCGGAACTAATCTGGCGGCTGTGCAGTAGTTATAAAATTTATCTGCGCAAGCACCCTTATGTACCGGCGTGGGAAATGAATTTTTTAATCTCAGAACAAGGGGCACAAAAAGTCCCTGTGGGTCAAAAATGAAGAATTGTGCGTTTGTGATGGAAAAATTTGACAAGAGTTGCAAAAAGTAACAAAATTGTTAAAAAAATGTAAAATATTTTACCTAATGTAAGCAGGAATTTTACAATTCCAAGAGAAAATAATTTATAGTATCCTAAAAACCATAAAAGGAGTGGAGACTCATGAAAAAAGCAAAATGGCTCTGTACTGCAGCGGCAGTTCTGGCATTATCGGCAGTTGTTGCAGGCTGCGGCGGCGACGAGAAAAAAGAAGCTGCTAAAGCTGGCGGTCCGAGCGGCGAGGTAATGGTTTATACTTCCATTTACCCTGATATTATTGATAATGTTTGCAAACCGGCAATGAGCAAAGTTTTCCCGGATATGAAGGTTAACTGGTTCCAGGGCGGCACCGAAAAAGTTATGACCAAAATGGCCGGCGAAATCAAAGCTAAAAAAATTGGCGCAGATGTATTGATGGTTGCTGAACCTTCTTACTATCTGACCCTGAAAAAAGATAACCTGCTTTTGGATTATGTATCCCCGAATCTGAAAGACGTTATCACCGATAAGGACGAAAAAGGCGCATGGTCTTCCGTTCGTATCAGCAACATGATTATCGCTTACAACTCCGATAAACTGTCCGCTGAAGAAGCACCGAAAACTTGGAAAGATTTGACCGACCCGAAATGGAAAGGCAAAATTGCTATGCCTAACCCGATGCTGTCCGGCACTGCATTCGTAGCAGTAGGCGCATTGGCTGATAAATACGGCTGGGAATATTTTGACCAGCTGAAAGCTAACGGCATCCGTGTAGAAGAAGGCAACTCCGCAATTCAGAACAAACTTTTAACCGGCGAATATGCAGCAGCTATGATTCTCGAAGAAAACATCCTGAAACTGGCAGCTACCAAAAACGAGCCTTTGAAAGTTGTATATCCTGAAGACGGCGTAGTTATCATTCCTTCTCCGATTGCAATCTTCAACACCACCAAGAACCCGGACGGCGCTAAAGCCATGGTTGACTGGTGGCTGTCCAAAGAAGGCCAGCAGGCTGTTGTTGAAGGCTGGATGCACTCTGTACGCGGCGACGTACAGCCGCCTAAAGGCGCTCCGGAACTTAAATCCTTCTCTGATAAAGCTATAAAAGTTGATTGGCAGAAGATGGCTGACAACAAAGCTGAAATTAAAGAAGAATTCCGCGTAAGGGTTATGGAATAACGGTTCTTTCTAAATCCGGCATGAGATATTAAGTGAGGGAATTTAGGGGTCGCTGTGGAGCGATCCCTTTTTCCCATTTTATAAAAAGCAACCTAAAAGTAAGTTTTAGGGCGGCCGTTATGCCGTAGAAAGGAGTTATGGTGGGCTTTTTACAAAGAATAAACAGCAAATTTTTAGTAATTTCGCTGTCAGTAGTATTACTTTTATATTTTGTAGTTTTTCCGCTGGCAATACTTTTGTATGACAGTGTGATGGTAGACGGTGCGTTTACGCTGGAAAACTACCGCGAGGTATACAGCCAGGATGTTAACTGGCGTGCGCTTGCCAATACGGTAGAACTTTCGCTGATTGTTATGGTTGCCAGCGTTATTATCACCTTCCCGCTGGCATGGCTGGTTGGCCGTACCGATTTGCCCTTTAAAAAGGGTTACCGCACGCTTTTGGTTGCCAGTTATATGATTCCGCCTTATGTAGGCGCTATTGCCTGGGTACAGCTTTTAAACCCCAGTGTAGGCTATTTAAACAACATTTTTAAATGGATGTTTAATTTGCAGCAGGCTCCGTTTGATATTTATACAACCGGCGGCCTTGCATGGGTTTTGACTTTATTCTATTCTCCATTTGCTTTTATTACCATTTCGCGCGCGATGGAAAAAATGGACCCGACGCTGGAGGAAGCAGCAAGGGTTTCCGGTTCTTCGCCGCTGCGTACATTAATTGATGTTACGCTGCCTTTGATGGCACCTTCCATTTTGGCCGGCGGCCTTCTGGTATTTATTGCCGCAGGTTCCTGCTTCGGTATTCCGGCGATTGTTGGTATGCCCGGCAATATTGAAGTTATGACAACCCGTATTGTTACTTATGTTTATATGGGCGATGAAGCCGGTATCCGTGATGCAACGAGCCTTGCAGCTTCGCTTATGTTTATTGCCAATGCTCTTCTCTTTGGCATGACATGGATGCTTGGGCGCAAAGATTACACCACTATCAGCGGTAAAAGCACGCGCCCGAATATTGTTGAACTTGGCAAGTGGAAATGGCCTGCGTTCTTTGCTGTTGGTTTTTATGGCTTTATTGCCGTTATTCTGCCACTGGGTTCCATTTTGCTCACTTCTCTCTTAAAGAGCATGTCCAAAGGTATTACGCTTTCCAACCTTGGTTTTGATGCTTGGATTCCGGTTATTACCAGTTCCCAGTATATGGAAAGCGTCTGGAATTCCGTTGTATACGGCGTAATTGCCGCTACTATCGGTACGGCGATAGCTATATTCATTGCTTATCTTGCTGTTAAAACCAATGTCAAGGGCCGCAATCTGCCCGACCTTTTAACTGTTGTCGGTGGTTCCACCCCGAGTATCGTTATCGCGCTGGCTTTGGTTATTACCTTCTCCGGCAATTTCGGGCTGAACATGTATTCCACCATGTGGATTCTGGTTGTCAGCTACCTTGTAAAATACATGACGATGTCCGTACGCACCATTGCGGCTTCTTTAAGCCAGGTTCATGTTTCCCTTGAAGAAGCGGCTCTGAACTCCGGCGCAAGCTGGCTGCGTACCTGCAAAGACATTATCATGCCGCTTATTGCTCCGTCCGTTATTGCGGGCTGGTTCTTAATCTTTATGCCGTCGTTCTACGAACTGACGATGTCGCTGCTGTTGTACGGCAGTGACACCAAAACCATCGGCGTACTGCTGTATGATTTGCAGACTTATGCCGATACCCAGAATGCTTCCGTGCTTTCGGTAATTATTTTGCTGATAGTTTTGGTTGGCAATGTTATCTTAAACAAACTTACTAAAGGTAATGTAGGTATTTAAAAGGAGTGGAATAAATTGTCTGAAGTACGTATAGAGCATATTTTTAAACGGTTCGGCGATGTTACGGCCGTCAACGATTTTGACCTTACCGTAAAGGACGGCGAATTTGTTTCGCTCCTCGGGCCTTCCGGCTGCGGCAAAACAACGTCGCTGCGTATGATTGCCGGCTTTGAAAGGGCAACCGAAGGCGAAATTTATATCGGCGACCATTGCGTAAGTTCATCTGAAAAAAATACTTTCGTGCCGCCTGAAAAACGTGATATTGGCATGGTATTCCAATCTTACGCTGTATGGCCGCACATGACTGTTACCGAAAACGTGGCATATCCTTTAAAAATTCAGAAAGTGCCTAAAGAAGAACGTGCTGCACGTGTTGCAGAAATGCTGAAAATGGTGCATCTGGATGAATATGCCAACCGTTATCCGCATCAGCTTTCCGGCGGTCAGCAGCAGCGTGTTGCCTTGGCGCGCGCACTGGTAATGCGCCCGGGACTTCTTCTGCTTGATGAACCGTTATCCAACCTTGATGCCAAACTGCGCGAAAGCATGCGTTTTGAAATTTCTTCTATTCAGAAGAAACTGGGCATTACCGTTATTTATGTAACGCATGACCAGAGCGAAGCCATGACGATGAGCGACCGCGTTGTTGTTATGAGCCGCGGTGTTATTCAGCAAATCGGCACGCCGTATGAAATTTACCGCAATCCGGCAAACAAAATGGTTGCCGATTTTATCGGGCTTGTAAACTTTGTGGATGGCGAAGTGCAGGGAGACCGCGTTTACATCAGCGGCACCGATGTATCGTTCCCCAACACCAGCGGCGTTACCGGCAGCGCAACCATTGCCGTGCGTCCTGAAAACATTACCATGTCCCGCAGCGGCGGCACCATTGAAGGTAAACTGGTTCACCGCTTCTATCTTGGCGATGCCGTTGATTACCGTGTACAGTGCAAACATCACGAAGTACGCGTTATTGTTAAAGGCGCAGACCTTAAAGAATTCAGCGACGGTGAAACCGTTTATCTTGATTTTGATAAAATTATGGTTTTTGACCGCGAATAAAATTCATACAGGTTTCCCGGGTGGCAAAAGCTGCCCGGGATTTTTGTTTATATGCCTGTCTGTGGTATAATAAAAGAAAATTACCAAACGAGGTATGCGATGAAGAAGTTTGTGGCTGTGTTTGCCGCCGCAGTTTTGTGTCTGTTTGCAGTATGGCAGCACATACCGGCATCCGCAGAAAATAAAAATGAAACTAAAGAGCATATTAAAATTTGCATCAGTATGCAGCCGGCGTTGGCGCAGGCATTGGCTGAAGATTTTACAAAGGCATCCGGCATAGAGGCTGAAATCGTGCCGCTGCCGCCGGGAAGCGTAAGCAACCGTTTTAAGTTTTTGTCGTCATCGGGCAGCGATGTGTGGCTTGGCGGTACTGCCGAGGAATTTTATCTGGCGGCAGAGCAGGGGCTGCTTGTAAGCTATCAACCTAAAGAGGCTTATGCTATACCGGCGGAGTTCCGTCAGAATAACTGGTTATGGACATCGCTGTATATTGACCATATAGGTTTTTTAAGCAATAAGGAAAACCTGCATTATTTTGGTTTGTATGCGCCGGAAAGCTGGCAGGAACTTTTGGCAGAGCCGTTAAAATTTGAACTGGCAGTGCCTGACCCGAAAAACGGCGGTGCCGGTTATGGCATGATGACGGCGCTGTGGCAGCTTAAAGGAGAAGAAAAAGCGCTTGAATATGCAGCCGAATTCAACAGCCAGCGCCCGGAATATTTTGTTAATTTGCAGGAAACTGTCGATGAGGTGCGGCATGGTTATAAAACGGTGGCAGTTGTGCCGCTTTCGCTGGCATTACTGTTAGAGCGCAGCGAAAGCAACCTGTTTGCGACAATTCCTTTCGACGGCAATAAAAACCTTATCAGCGGCGCTGCCGTTCTTAACGGACATAATCAGGCCGGGGCCGGTAAATTTATTGATTATCTGTTATCGCGGCGCGCGGCAGAAATTGTGGCCGAAGCAGGGCATCAGCTTGTCTGGAGCATCAGCTCCGCCGCAGGCAGTGATTTGCGCGATAAATATACCGGCAGGCTGCTGGCGCCGGTTGATGATTTAAGCTGGACGGCGGGGCAGAAGGCAGAAGTTATTGCCCGCTGGACACGGGCAGGGCGGCAGTAGAATAAAAAGTTAAATAAAAAACGGGCAGAGATTTAAAAGTCTCTGTCCGTTTTGGTTTATATGTTTAAACTTTGCAGGCTGGTTTTAAAGGCATTGTAAAAGTAAAGGTGCTGCCTTTGCCCAGGGTGCTTTCTACGGTTATATTGCCGCCGTGCAGGCCTGCAATCCATTGTACCATGGAAAGCCCGAGCCCGGCGCCGCTTTGGCCGCGGTGCGTATTATCCGATTGATAAAAACGCCGCCATATTTTGGGCAGTTCGTCCTGAGAAATGCCGCAGCCGTTATCGGCAACAGTGCAGGTAACATTGTTTGCCGCTTTGTGGAGGCTAAAAGCTATTTTACCGCCTTCGCCAGTATATTTTACGGCGTTGTCAAGCAGGTTTAAAAGCAGGCGCATCAATAAAGTCTGGTCGCCTTCAATTTCTATATCCGGTTCAATATCGCCGGTTACGGTAATGTTTTTGGCTTCGGCAAGCTGCGTTGTTTCTTCCAGAACAATTTCTGCCAGTTCACTGAAATCAAATTTTTCAATGTCAAACTGTATTTTGTTGGAGTCGGCACGTGCCAGCATTAAAAGCTGCGCTAAAAGGCGTGACATTTTTTTTGCCTGTGCCAGTATTTTTTGCAGTGCTTCATCTTTTTCACTGTTATTAGCGTGTTTTAAAGCATATTCTGCCTGCGCTATAATAACCGCTGTCGGTGTGCGCAGTTCGTGTGAAGCATCAGCGGTAAACTGACGCTCGGCATCGAAAGATTTTTCCAGGCGTGAGAACATGCTGTCAAACGTCTGCGATAATTCCATAATTTCACGGTCGGCATTTTTCAGATTAATACGCTGTGATAAATCGTTGCCGCTGCCGATTTTTTCCGCTGCGGCTGTTATCTGCCGTACCGGTTTGAATGCTTTTTTGGTAAGAAGATAACCGCCAAAGCCGGAGAGCAATATTAAGAACGGGAACAGCAACGAGCATTGAAGAAGAATTTCGTCGCGCGTGGCGTAAATGCTGCTTAATGATGCACTGCCGCGAAGCCAGATGCCGTTTGTACCGGCGTTTTTCAAAAACAGGTCAAACACATACCAGGTTTGGCTGCCGCTGGTTACCGTTTGTAAAAGTTCGGAGCGGAAGGGCGTTTGCGGAAGCTGTACCGGCGTGAGACCGGCAATCAGCGGACCGCTGCCGTCATAAACGGCAATCATTACGCCGTCATGCAGAAAATCTACTTCGTCAAGGCGCAGGCTGCCGTCGCGGCGCAGTTCCAGGCTGCTGGCATTGCCGTAAACTTCGTTTTCCAGTTCGTCCTGCAAATCAAGCAGCAATACGTCGTCGGCAGCGTAAAGCACGGCCGCAAAAATAACGCTTAGTACAACCATTATCAGTCCGGTGTACCACAGCGTTATTTTCATTTTTACTGAAAGCGCTTTCATTTTTCCTCCCTCAAAACGTAACCGGCGCCGCGTATGGTATGCAGCAGTTTTTTATCAAAGCCGTTATCTATTTTTTTGCGCAGGTAGCGGATGTAAACATCAACTACATTGGAACCTCCTTCAAAATCGTAGTTCCAAACATGGTTTTCTATTTTTTCGCGCGATAAAACGCGTCCCTGATTACGCAAAAGATATTCCAGAACGGCAAATTCTTTGGATGAAAGTGTGATTTCAGTGCCGCTGCGGGTAACTGTATGGCTGTTTAAATCCATTACAAGCCCGGCGTATTCCAAAATATTGGTGGTTTGCCCGGTGCGGCGGCGTACAAGTACGCGCAGGCGCGCCAGCAATTCATCAAAATCAAATGGTTTAACCAAATAGTCATCGGCGCCTGCATCAAGCCCGCGCACTTTATTTTCAATGCTGTCCAGTGCCGTTAACAGCAAAACATGGGTGCTGTCTCCTTTGGCACGCATTCTTCGTAAAAGTTCCAGCCCGTCAATACCGGGCAGCATAATATCAAGCACAACGGCATCGTAAGAAGCCATTTGCAGATAATGCTCTGCATCAAGCCCGTCGCCGCAGGCATCAACGCTGTAACCGCTGCTTTGCAGCTGCTTTTTCAAAGCGTCCAGTAAAGTGGAATTTTCCAGCTTTAAATTTAGTTGTACCTCCTGGGCATAACTTACCTGCGTAAAACTACAAAGCATTTGTAGCAAGAACAGTGGCAGGACGATTTTCTTCCGGAGTTTGTCCCGGAGAACCGTCCGGTTCCGGCTGAATGATCTGTCTTCTTTCATATTGATCTTGTATTAATGAATATTTATTTTATTACTATTCTTTATATTTGAGCATACAAAGCCCCGAACTTCATTTTCCAATGAAGTTTTGTAATTGATATGGAGGGGATTTTACTTCAGATAAATAACCCCGTTTTCAATAATACATTCGATGTTACTTGTCGTTGTTAACAGCTTGGTGATGTAATCAATTCCCCGTTCGTGCCGGATCATTCCCGAAAAACGGGAATCGCGGTGTTCTTCCGATACCTGAATATCGATACCATACATTCTGGACAATTTTTTAGCCAATACACTTAATTTCTCGTTGTTGAAATAGATCACGCCCTCTTTCCACATGGAATATTCTGCGGCATCTACCTCGTATTTTTCCATTTTATTCGTTTCTTTGTCCACGCGGATTTGCTCGTTCGGCGATAAAGTCACCGTTCGGTTGTTCTCCGGAACGTGATAAGCTATTTTACCGGAGAGTAGCGTAGTCACGTTTTCCGTGTTGTCTTCATAAGCCGATACGTTGAAACAGGTGCCGAGTACCCGGATAGATTCGCTGTTGGGAATCTCCACGTAGAAA
Organism: uncultured Phascolarctobacterium sp.; assembly: GCA_900554395.1. GTDB lineage: Bacteria > Bacillota > Negativicutes > Acidaminococcales > Acidaminococcaceae > Fusicatenibacter_A. The sequence continues at coordinate 494 of USHB01000014.1, read as the reverse complement.
GGTTTCGTTGTATCGCTTTTCACTTCAAAGAATCCCTCTCCCTTGATTTTTACCCTGCGTTCCGGTTGGGAGTCGAACGTCGATGGGTATTCGAACCAGGTGTCGGCGTTTAGTACGATACGTGTCCCGTCGGCTAATTCAAGGTTGAAATGCTTACCCGAAGGAACATATATTTTCAATATTTTTGCCTTTTGCAGCATAATCTTTTTCCCGTCGGCGGATTGCAGTGCGACATTCGAATGTTTGTCTATATTTATCTTGGCGTCGCCTCCCAGGTTCGAAACGGCGGAATCCCCGACGAGTAGTTGCACCTGTTCGTTGCAAACGGATATGCCCATGTGACCGAGTTGGGTGTATACCGTAACCTCTTGCAGGGCAGTGGGACGGAACACCAGAAACAGGGACACGAACACACAAGCCGCGGCAACACCGCTGGAAATCCAATACATCCGGCGGGTATTTCTTCTCCGGCGGATCCTGCTTTTTACGTCCTG
>USHB01000013.1 GCA_900554395.1 uncultured Phascolarctobacterium sp. | reverse complement strand
TTTAGCATAACCAATTTCAGCAGTTAAAGGAAAGAGGGGAACCACATGACAAAAATGAAAACCATGGACGGCAATACCGCTGCGGCTTATATATCCTATGCGTTTACCGACGTGGCAGCTATTTACCCTATTACTCCGTCTTCGCCGATGGCAGAAGTTGTTGACGAATGGTCTGCCCAGGGCAAAAAGAATATTTTCGGCCAGACTGTAAAGGTGCAGGAAATGCAGTCCGAAGCAGGCGCTTCCGGCGCTGTGCACGGTTCTTTGCAGGGCGGTGCGCTTACCACTACTTATACGGCATCGCAGGGCCTGCTCCTCATGATTCCTAATATGTATAAAATGGCAGGCGAGCTTTTGCCGGCAGTGTTCCATGTATCTGCGCGCGCGCTGGCAACCAGCAGCCTTTCTATCTTTGGCGACCATCAGGACGTTATGGCTACCCGCCAGACCGGCTTTGCGCTTTTGGCGGAAGGCAGTGTGCAGGAAGTTATGGATTTGGGCGGCGTTGCGCATTTATCCGCCATTAAAGGGCGCGTGCCTTTTGTAAACTTCTTTGATGGTTTCCGCACTTCGCACGAAATTCAGAAGATTGAGCTGATGGATTATGACGATTTGGCAAAACTTCTGGATTGGGAAGCGCTGGATGCGTTCCGCAAACGCTCTCTGAACCCGGACAACCCTGTTATCCGCGGCACGGCGCAGAACCCGGATATTTACTTCCAGACCCGCGAAGCTGTTAACAGCTATTACACCGCGCTGCCGGAAATTGTTGAAAACTACATGAATGAAATTAACAAAATTACCGGCCGCAATTACGGTTTGTTCAATTATTACGGCGCGCCCGATGCCGAAAACATCATCATCGCCATGGGCAGCGCCTGCGAAACCATTCAGACCGTGGCAGAAAAACTTAATGCGGAAGGCAAAAAGGTTGGCTTACTTGCCGTGCATCTGTACCGTCCGTTCAGCATTAAGCATTTTATGGCTGCAATTCCGGAAACCGTTAAACGCATTGCCGTTCTGGACCGCACCAAAGAGCCGGGCGCTTTCGGCGAACCGCTTTACATGGATGTGCGCGGCGCGTTTTATGACAGCGGCCGCAGCCCGATGATTATCGGCGGCCGTTATGGTCTCGGCAGCAAGGATTTGACCCCGAGCGATATTCTTGCCGTTTACGAAAATCTGGAGGCTGAATGCCCGAAAAACAACTTTACCATCAGCATTGTTGATGACGTTACCAATACTTCTCTTACGCCGAGCCATGAAATTGACGTTACCGGCGCAGATACCAAGAGCTGCAAATTCTGGGGCCTTGGCAGCGACGGCACCGTTGGCGCAAACAAGAGCGCTATTAAAATTATCGGCGACCATACCGATATGTACGCGCAGGGTTATTTCTCCTACGATTCCAAAAAATCCGGCGGCATTACCGTTTCGCACCTGCGTTTCGGCAAAGAGCCCATCCGTGCGCCGTACCTTATCAATTCGGCAGATTTTGTTGCCGTACACAACCAGAGCTATGTAGATAAATACGATGTTACCGCAGGGCTGAAAAAAGGCGGCACGTTCCTTCTGAACTGCAACTGGAGCGCAGAAGAACTTGATAAACACCTGCCCGGCAGCATTAAACGCTACATTGCCGAAAACGAAGTAAACTTCTATATTATTGATGCCGTTAAAATTGCGCAGCAAATCGGCCTTGGCGGACGCATTAACATGATTATGCAGTCGGCGTTCTTTAAACTTGCCGATATTATTCCGCTGGAAGATGCCGTTAAATACCTTAAGGAAGCGGTTGAACACAGCTACGGCCTGAAGGGCAAAGACGTTGTTGATATGAACAACGCTGCTATCGACATGGGCGTTAACGCCGTTGTGAAAGTTGATGTGCCCGCAAGCTGGAAAGGCGCTACCGATACTGCTGCCGAAGCTAAATCCGGCAACGATTTTATTGACAACATTCTTGTGCCGATGAACCGTATGGAAGGCGACAAACTGCCTGTCAGCGCGTTTACCGAACATCAGGACGGCACTTTCCCGAGCGGCACTTCTGCATACGAAAAACGCGGCATCGCCATCAATGTTCCGGAATGGCAGTGCGATAAGTGCATTCAGTGCAACCAGTGCGCCTTTGTTTGCCCGCACGCTGTTATCCGCCCCGTGCTGATGACCGAAGAAGAAGCTGCCAACGCTCCGGCAGGCATGGCTTCCAAAGATGCTATCGGCGCTAAAGGATTGAAATTTACCATGGCTGTATCCCCGCTTGACTGCACCGGCTGCGGCAACTGCGCTCAGGTTTGCCCGGCTAAGGAAAAAGCCCTGGTAATGAAACCGCTGGAAACCCAGCTTGCCAAAGCCGAAAATTGGGAATACGCAATGCACAAAGTTGCGCCTAAACCCAACCCGATGAATAAAAACACCGTTAAAGGCGTACAGTTTGAACAGCCGCTGTTTGAGTTCAGCGGTGCGTGCGCAGGCTGCGGCGAAACCCCGTATGCCAAACTTATTACCCAGCTTGTTGGCGACCGCATGATGATTGCCAACGCTACCGGCTGCTCCTCCATTTGGGGCGCAAGCGCACCTTCCATGCCGTACTGCAAAAATGCGGCAGGCCACGGCCCGAGCTGGGCAAACAGCCTGTTTGAAGATAACGCCGAATACGGCCTTGGCATGTACCTTGGCGTTAAACATACGCGCGAACGTGTTGCCGGCCGCGTAAAAGAAGCGCTGGCACTGCCTGTAAGCGAAGGCCTTAAAGCAGCTATGCAGGATTGGCTGGACAACATGAATGTAAGCGACGGCACCCGTGAACGTGCCGAAGCACTGAAAGCAGCACTTGCTGCCGAAAACAGCGATAACCCGCTCCTGAAAGAAATTGCCGAACTCGGCCAGTATTTTGTAAAACGCAGCCACTGGATTTTCGGCGGCGACGGCTGGGCTTACGATATCGGCTACGGCGGACTTGACCATGTACTTGCCAGCGGTGAGAATATTAACGTAATGGTATTCGATACCGAAGTATATTCCAACACCGGCGGCCAGTCCTCCAAAGCAACGCCTGCTGCGGCAATCGCCAAATTTGCTGCCAGCGGCAAAAAAACCAAAAAGAAAGACCTCGGCATGATGGCAATCAGCTACGGCTATGTATATGTAGCGCAAATTGCCATGGGCGCAGATAAAAACCAGACCCTTAAAGCCATTGCCGAAGCTGAAGCATATGACGGTCCGTCCCTGATTATCGCTTACTCGCCTTGCATTAACCACGGCTTGAAAGCAGGCATGGGCAACAGCCAGCTTGAAGCAAAACGTGCGGTTGAATGCGGCTACTGGGCAAACTTCCGTTACAATCCGGAACTTAAGGAACAGGGCAAAAATCCGTTCATTCTCGACAGCAAAGAGCCTACCGGCGATTTCCGCGAGTTCTTAATGGGCGAAGTACGTTACTCCGCACTGCTGAAACAGTTCCCGGATCAGGCAGAAGAACTGTTTGAAAAGACCGAAGCCGACGCTAAAGAACGCCTTGCTACCTATAAACGTCTGGCAGGCAAGGAATAACAGGCTTAAAGCCTTGAGGCTACGGCATTTATAACTGCAAAGCAGCAATAAAAAACGGGCGCACCGTAAAAAGTGCGTCCGTTAGTTTTTTATAATAGCAGAAAAAGGCTGCCCATCAAATTATCTTGTGAAAATAACATAGAAGAACTTTCATAAAAATAAACAAAATAAAAACAGCAGTTTAAAATGAACTGCTGTTTTTTGTATAAATAGGGTATTTTTATTTTATTATTCTTTGTTCAAATGTTCGTCAAGCATGCCCTGGTTAACGCTGTCCAGTGTGCCTATTATTTTAACTTTCAGGCGGGTAATGCGCAGGGCTTCCACTTCTTCAACGGTAATTTCCGCTTTGGGCAGTTTAACGGTTTGCCCAACCTGGGGCTGCGTATTAAGCTGCGTGTAAACCCAGCCGCCAATGGTGTCGCACTGGCTGTCGTCAAGCTCAAGCCCGAACAGGTCGTTAACATCTTCCAGCAGCATTTTGCCGTCGATAGAATAGGTTTTATCGGTTTCTTCTTCAACTTCCGGGCGTTCTTCGTCGAACTCGTCCTGAATTTCACCGACTATTTCTTCCAGAATGTCTTCAATGGTTACCATACCGGCGGTGCCGCCGTATTCGTCAATCAAAATAGCAAGTTGTTTGCGTTCTCTCTGCAAAAGGCGCAGCAGGTTGCTGATTGGCATGGATACCGGCACTTCCAGCACGTCGCGCGCAAGAGTGCTTAAATCGGGCTTTTGGCCGTCGTTAAGGGCGCGCAGCAAATCTTTAATGTGCAAAAAGCCGATAATGTGGTCTTTGTCTTCGTTGCAGATAGGGTAACGGGTCATGCGCTCGGAAAGCGCGGTTTTGATGTTTTCGTCAAAACTGTCTGCCAGATACAGGCAAATCATATCGGTACGCGGCACCATGATTTCGCCGGCGCTGCGCTCGGAAAAATCAAATACGTTGTCAAGATAGGTAAGTTCGCTTTTATCAATGTAGCCGTATTTGTAGCTTTCTTCCATTAATATGCGTATTTCTTCTTCGTTGTGGGCTTCGTCCGCTTCGCTGGCGGCGCTGATGCCCATGCGGCGCAGCGTCCAGTTGGCAACGTGGTTTAAAAACCATACTGCCGGGTACATCAGTTTGTCAAACATGATGAGCGGACGCGCCACAAAAAGAACGATGGCTTCCGTTTTCTGAATGGAAAGGGATTTCGGCACCAGCTCGCCAAGGACAATGTGCAGGGCGGTGATAACAGAAAAGCCTACTACAAAGGCAATGGTGTGTTCAAGCTGCGGCGGCAGGCTGAACAGGTGGAACAGCGGCGCCAGCATTTGTGCAACGGCAGGTTCTCCAATCCAGCCAAGGCCGAGGGAGGCCAGCGTAATGCCGAGCTGCGTTACGGAAAGATAAGCGTCAAGATGTTCCGTTACCTGACGGGCGTAAACGGCGCTTTTGCTGCCTTCTTTAATTAAGGTGTCGAGCCTTGAGGGACGCACTTTAACGATAGAGAACTCCGAAGCTACGAAAAAGCCGTTGAGCGCTACCAAAAAGAGAATAATAACAACATTAAAAATTATGACAAGATAATCCAAACAATTCGTTTCCGCAGGGGAAACAGTCACCTCCGTATAAATAGCTATATTTATTTAATTTTAACACATATCACGTTCTGCTCAAAGGGGCAAAATAACAAAAAAACGGTTGTTGTAGGTTAATTTCGGGCTGTGGTTTGGCAAGGCTTGCCTTAGTATAAGCGTAAGTGGGCGTGGCGTGTTTTTTAGCCTGTTTTCTCAGTTTTGGCATAAAAAAACATCCGGCCGCTTTTGCAAGATGCCGGATGAGTTTTAAATTTATGTAAATTTAAAGTATTATTTAATGTAGTAAATGTAATTTTCCTTGCGCGGCGCAGGGGCTGCTTCCGGGCAGTCGGCATAGCCTAAAATGCAGTGGCCTATGCCTTCGTAGTCGCCTTCAATGCCGAGTTCTTTTAAAATGGCTTTGCCTTCTGGCAGTTCAAATTCTTCTTTGGCGCGGTGAATCCAGCAGCTTGCAATACCTTTGGCGTGCGCGGCGTGCATTAAGTTGCCCATAACAAGGCTGCCGTCGTAAATATAGGTTGGGTATTGTTTGTTTGCCAGCACAATTACCACAACCGGCGCGCCGTAAAACGGGTCAATATCGGGGTTGCCAAAAATTCTGGCGTTGAGTCTGCTTAATTTATCGCGCAGTTCTTTATTGGTAACGGCAATCATAACAGGGCTTTGGTTGCCTCTGCCGGTAGCTGCGTAGGTGCCTGCCGTTAAAATTTCATCCAGCACATCCTGCGGCAGCATATCGGGTTTATATTTGCGGCAGCTTCTTCTGGTAAGTAAATTTTGCATTGCTTCATTCATGGTAAAACCTCCTTTTGGGGCATTTACCCCTTAACTTTAATATAGCACTGCGGCGGCACGCCGTCAAATATCCGCCCGGCGGGATAATTTGTAAATTTAGGAAAGCCTATGTAAAAAATATTGCGTTTTATGATATAATTAATAGATGTAAATTTTTATAAAGGACGGTAGTTATGCGTTTAAGAAAAAAACCGTGGATTGAAACGGCAATGGAAGAATTAAAGGATAAATATGTGCTGATGCACGATTTGGAAACATATAAAGGGCACTGGCAGGAGCGTTTTCCAGGCAAAAAACTGTGCCTGGAAATTGGCTGCGGCAAGGGCCGCTTTTTAACCGGCATGGCAGAGCTGAACCCGGATAAGGCATTTATCGGCGTGGAGACGCAGCACGATATTTCGTACTACCCGGGCAAATATATTAAGGATAACAATTTGGATAACGCCGTTGTTATCTGCGCCAATGCCGAGTTTTTGGAGGACTGGTTTGAGCCGGGCGAAATTAAGGAGCTGTATTTAAACTTCAGCGACCCGTGGCCGAAGGCGCGCCACGCCAAACGCCGCCTTACGCACCGTAATTTCCTGGCTAAATACCAGAGGCTTTTGGGCAGCGGCGGGCATTTGCGCTTTAAAACGGATAACCGCGCGCTGTTTGATTTTTCGGTGGAAGAATTTAAGGAGTTTGGGCTTGAAATTATCGCCCTCAGCTACGATTTGCACCGTTCTGAATATGAAAACGCGGTGCAGACGGAATATGAGCAGAAGTTCAGCGCTTTGGGCACGCCCATTAATTTTTGCGAGGCTGTTTTTAAATAGAGGCACTTTATGCAGAAACGCTTTTTAATTTGGGATAATACGCGGGACGCTGTTGTATGGCTTACATTAATGCTGCTGGCTATTGGCTGCATTAATGTTTTCAGTGCCAGCTTTGTGGAAGCAACAGATATGTTCGGCGACGGATATTTTTACTTAAAACGTTATATTATTTTTGCAGCTGCGGGTTTTTGCATAATGCTGTGGCTGGGCTTTAAAGGGCCGGATTACCACCATTGGCTGAGCAAGCATTGGATTAACGGTATTTATTTTGCGGTGCTTTTGCTTTTAATAGCCGTTGAAACGGTTGGCGTAACCACCAAAGGCGCGCAGCGCTGGCTGTACGTTGGGCCAATCAGCATACAGCCTTCGGAGCTGGCAAAACTTGCGGTAATTATGATATGTGCCGGTGAACTCGGCAGAAGAATGAAAAAGCATCTGCGCACGGTGCTTTTTGATTACCCGGACTGCAAAGCGCTTGTTATGGGCGGCATTTACGGCATACTTGTATTGGTGCAGCCGGATATGGGCACCGCCGCCATTGTTGTGGCGTTGTGCGTCGGCATGTATATTCTGGCAGGGCTGCCGCTTAAAATGCTGCTGCTGTTAATGGCAGGCGGCCTTGCAGGCGTTGCCGGGCTGATTGCCATTGCACCGTACCGTCTGCAAAGGGTGCTGGTGTGGTTCGACCCGTGGAGCGACCCTTCCAACGCAGGTTATCAGATGGTGCAGTCTTTAATCTCCATTGGCAGCGGCGGCGTTTTTGGCGCACCGTGGGGACAGGGCAGCGGCAAATTCTTTTATCTGCCGGAGGCGCATACTGACTTTGCCTTTGCCATTTACTGCCAGGAATGGGGCTTTATCGGCGCCCTGTTTTTAATATTTTTGTTTGCGCTTTTGGGCATTGCCCTGTTTAAAATGGCGGCTGCCTGCCGTGATGAAGAAGGTTTTATGCTTATCAGCGGCGTAACGCTTCTGGTTGTGGGGCAGGCTGCGGCCAATATGCTGATGGTATGCGGCTGCCTGCCGGTTATCGGCGTGCCGCTGTCGTTTATAAGTTACGGCGGTACATCAATGGTGGTGTCGCTTACGGCGCTGGGGCTTGCGCTTTCTGTTTACAGGGCGGAAGTTAAGCGTGAAAAACGCGAAGAAATGCTGCGCGAAGCCGGCATGCCGCCGATTATGCCTACCAGTACCCTGAGAAACAGGGGGTGGCGCAGATGAAAAAACAGTTTAGCTTTTTCAGCAGCAAAAAACGCTTTTTCGGTTTATTTGCGTTGATATTTGCAGTGTTTACGGTGGTTATAGGGCGTTTGGTATGGCTGCAGGTTGTGCGCGGCGAAGCACTCGGCAAACAATCCATGGCGCAGGCAATGGGTACGGACGTTATGTATTCGCCCCGCGGCGCTATTGTAGACTGCAACGGCGAAGAACTTGCCGTCAGCATTATGGCTAAATCGCTGTATGTTGACCCGATGGAAATGGAAGACCGTCCGGGCAGCGCAGCAGCCAAAACAGGGCGCAACGTTAAGCGCCTGGCGGCAGATTTACTGGCTGCGCCTTTGGGCATCAGCGCCGAAAGCCTGTACAGCGATTTTACCACCGAAGCACGTTTTATATGGATTAAGCGCACCTTATCGCCCAAAGAGGCGGACGAGGTAACGCGCATTATTAAGGAAAACAAAATTCCCGGGCTGCACTTTCTGGAAGAAAGCAAGCGGTATTATACCAAAAAGACCATGGCGGCTCAGATACTCGGTTTTGTAGGCACGGATGACAAAGGGCTTTCCGGTATTGAGCTGGCGCTTGATTCCGTAATAAAAGGCGCGGCAACGCAGCAGGAAGAAATGGTGGACGCGCTTGGCAGGCCGATGGGCGAATCGGGCATGAACGCTACACGCCCGCAGAATATGCCGACCGTGTACCTTACCATCGACAGCAAAATTCAGTTTGTACTGGAAGATGCGCTGGACCGTGCCATGGAAGAAACCAAATCCAAAGCAGCGGCAGCCATTCTGATGGACCCGCACACAGGTGCGGTGCTGGGCATGGCCTCACGCCCGACTTTTGACCCCAATAATTTCGGCGAGTATCCGGTAAATACGTGGACCAACCGCGCTATTTCCATTATTTATGAGCCGGGCTCCGTTTTTAAACCGATTGTGGGCTGCATGGGGCTCAGCGAAAACATCATCACTCCGCAGACGGTGTTTGAAGACCACGGCAGCATAAAAATTGCCGACCGCATTATCCGCAACTGGGATAACGAAGGGCGCGGCTATGTGCCGTTTGAGGATATTATCAAATACTCCATCAATACCGGCATGGTGCAGCTTGGCATGCAGCTTGGCGCCAACCAGATGATTGATTACAGCAAAAAGTTCGGTTTTGGCAAGCCTACCGGCATAGAACTGCCCGGCGAGGAAAGCGGCATTTTGTACAAACCGGAAGATATGTACGAGCCGGATATTGCCACGATGGCGATTGGGCAGGGCATTGCCGTAACGCCGCTGCAAATGCTGCGCGCTATATGCGCCATTGCCAACGGGGGCGAACTGCTTGAGCCGTACATTATTGATAAAATTGTAATGCCCGACGGACGTGTGCTGCGCCAGGGCGAAAAACATGTTGTGCGCCGCGTTATCAGCGAAAATGTTGCCAGCCAGATGCGCACCATGATGGAAAAAGTTGTAAGCGAAGGCGGCGGCAAACCAGCGCATATTGCAGGCTACCAGATTGCCGGCAAAACAGGCACGGCAGAAAAACTGGCGGAACAGGGCGGTTACGCTCCCGGCGAATACATTGCCTCTTTTGTAGGTTTTGTCCCTGCCAAAAATCCGCAGTATGCAATGCTGGTAATGCTCGATACGCCGCAGGGCGCATTTTACGGTTCGCAGGTTTCCGCGCCGGTGTTTAAAGATACTTTGCAGCAGATTCTGGTTGCCAAAGGCGTGCAGCCCAGCACGCACGAAGGTTTGCCATCTTTTGAAGAAGACGGAAATGCCAAAAGCAAAACAGCCAAAGTGCCGGTAATGGAATTTTTGCCGGACGGCAAAGTAAAAATACCGGATTTTACAGGGCTTGATATGCGGCAGACTGCCGAACTTGTGCAGCGCGGGCATCTGGTGCTGGTGCCTTACGGCAGCGGCAGGGCCAAAAAGCAATCGCTGCCGCCGGGTACGGTTGCCGCAGAAGGAAGCAAACTGGAAATATGGTTTGAATAAATTGTCTCTGACGGCAGGAAAAACGGCTAATGCAGAGAATTTATTAAAGATACAGTTATTTACGCAGAGATAAAGGGAGGTATACAGATGTTATCGGATATTGAAATTGCTCAGCAGGCGCACATGCTGCCTATTACGGAAGTTGCCAAAAAACTCGGCATCGGCGAGGACGATATTGAGTTATATGGCCGCTACAAAGCAAAATTGTCCATGGATTTAATTAAAAGGGTGCAGAATAAACCCGACGGCAAACTGATTTTGGTTACCGCCATTACCCCTACCCCTGCCGGTGAAGGCAAATCCACCACTACCGTTGGTTTGGCACAGGGTCTTGCCAAAATAGGTGAAAGCGTTATTGTAGCACTGCGCGAACCTTCGCTCGGTCCCTGCATGGGCATTAAGGGCGGCGCTGCCGGCGGCGGCTATTCTCAGGTAGTGCCGATGGAAGACATTAACCTGCATTTTACTGGCGATTTTCACGCCATAACATCTGCCCACATGCTTCTGGCAGCTATGCTGGATAACCACATTCAGCAGGGCAATGCGCTTAATATCGACCCGCGCCGCATTGTGTGGAAACGTGTTGTTGACATGAACGACCGCGAACTGCGCAACATCGTTGTGGGGCTTGGCGGCAAAGCGCACGGCGTACCCCGCCAGGACGGCTTTGATATTACCGTTGCTTCCGAAGTTATGGCCATTTTGTGCCTGGCTGACGGACTGCACGATTTAAAAGAACGTTTAAGCAAAATTATTGTTGCCTACGATTACAGCGGCAACCCCATTACCGCAGGCATGCTTAAAGCACAGGGTGCAATGGCAGCACTTTTAAAAGATGCCGTTAAGCCGAACCTTGTGCAGACTTTGGAAAACGTACCTGCTATTATCCACGGCGGGCCGTTTGCCAACATTGCCCACGGCTGCAACAGCGTAATGGCAACCAAAACCGCGCTTAAACTTGCAAACTACACCATTACGGAAGCAGGCTTCGGCGCAGACCTCGGCGCAGAAAAATTCTTTGACATTAAATGCCGTTATGCCGGTTTAAAACCGGATGCCGTAGTGCTTGTGGCAACCGTACGCGCGCTTAAAATGCATGGCGGCGTGCCTAAAACAGAACTTGCCGCGCCGGATGTGGAAGCTGTTAAACGCGGCCTTGTAAACCTTGAAAAACATATTGAAAACATTAAACAATACGGGCTGCCTCTTGTTGTAGCCATTAATGCCTTTGCACAGGATACCCCGGAAGAACTGGAAGCCATCCGCAGCCACTGCGCAGCGCACGGCGTAAATGTAGCGCTTTCCGAAGTATTTGCCAAAGGCGGCGAAGGCGGCATTGAGCTTGCCAAAGAAGTTGTCCGTCTTGCAAGCAGCGGCCAGGCTGATTTTAAAGTATTATACGGCGATGAACTGAGCCTTAAAGAAAAAATTGAAACCATTGCCAAAAACATTTACGGCGCAGTTGGCGTAAACTATACCAAAGAAGCAACCAATGCTTTGAAAGATTTTGAAAAAATGGGTTACGGCAACCTGCCTGTCTGCATGGCAAAAACGCAGTATTCCTTCTCGGATGACCCGGCGCTTCTTGGACGTCCCGAAGGCTTTGAAATTACCATTAAAAACTGCCGTATTGCCGCAGGCGCCGGTTTTGTAGTAGTTTTAACCGGCGACATTATGACTATGCCCGGACTGCCGAAAGTACCTGCCGCCGAAAAAATCGACGTCAGCGATGACGGCGTTATCAGCGGATTGTTTTAAGGAGAAGTTTTATGGAAACACTGATGATGAAAGGCAAGCCTGTGGCTGATGCCTACCGTGAAACAATAACTGCCCGTGTGGCGCGCGCACTGGAAAAAGGGCGCAAAATAACGTTGGCAATTATCGTTGTGGGCGACGACCCAGCTTCGCATGTATATAAAAACCGCCTGATGAAACTGGCGGAAAGCCTTGGCATTTATGTTAAGGAACTGTTATACCCGGCTGACGTGAAACAGGAAGACCTGCTGCGCGACATTGCCCGCATGAACCACAACCGTTACATTACCGGCATTCTGCCGATGATGCCCATGCCGAAACCGCTTGACAGCGACGCAGTAGGCACGGCTGTTACGGCAAGCAAAGACGTGGATTGCCTTAACGTAAAAAATGTAGGCGATATGTATCTGGGCTACGGCACCATGTCGCCCTGCACGCCGCGCGCCTGCATGGCAACGCTTGAACATTACGGCATTGAGCTTAGCGGCAAACACGCAGTTGTTATCGGGCGCAGCAACGTGGTAGGCAAACCGGTTGCCAACCTGCTGCTTAACAAAAACGCTACCGTTACCATCTGCCATAGCAAAACGCAGAACCTGGCGGAAATTACCAAAACTGCGGATATTATTGTAGCTGCTGTCGGCAAACCCTGCTTTGTAACGCCGGATATGATTAAAGAAGGCGCAGTTATAGTTGATGTAGGCATTAACGCCGTAGAAGGCGGCCTTGTCGGCGACGTTGACCCTGCCGTTATCGGAAAGGCAGGCGCATATACGCCGGTGCCGGGCGGAATTGGCGTTGTAAGCAACATGATGGTAATGGATTTGCTTACGCGCAATCAGTAAGGCGGCTGAGATAAATGAAAAAAGTTTTGTGGCTGCTGCTTTTGCTGCTGTTTACGGGTTTTATCTTTTTCAACTCGTCGCTGCCAGCAGAAACATCTTACAAGGCAAGCGGGCTTCTGGCAGAATGGCTGGACGGATTTTACGGCGCCATTGGCGACCCGATGCCGGTTGACCGCCTTGAAGCGCGCCTGCGCAAACTGGCGCATTTTGCAGAGTTTGCCATGCTGGCTGTAATAATGGTTAACACTTTTATTAACTGGCGCATCTCCAACCGTGTGGCATCAGGCTATATCCTCTTTTTGGGCCTTGCCGTTGCCGTTGCAGATGAATACATACAGCTTTCCGTGCCCGGGCGCACCGCGCAGATTACGGATATCGTACTTGATTTCTGCGGCGTGTTTATCATCTGGTGCTGCCGTCAGATATGGCTTTGGAGCAAAAAATAAAAATTGTGCTGAAATACAGCAAAACACCTGCTGAAAGGCAGGTGTTTTGTTTTTTATGATTGTTACAGCAAATATTATAATAAAGTCAAATTAAAGCCCGTTCAAATCATCGTTTTATTTTTATATTTTGCTTTAACTAAAATATAAAAAATGCTATAATATAACGTCAAGGAGATTGTTAAATGGATAAAAAGGTTTTGTTTGGCTTTGATTATACAAACAATGAATTTGTAAAAATTATTTTATATTTGTTTGTCGGCGGCAGCGCGGCGCTGATTGAATGGGCATTTTTTTATGCCTTTAACGCTGCGGCAGGCATTAATTACCTTGCGTCAACGGCGCTGGCATATTTTTTATCAACGCTGTACCACTACTTTATGTGCAATATCCTTGTTTTTACAAGCGGGGTGCGTTATGGCAAAGCCAAAGAACTGAGCCTGGTGTTTCTTGTAAGCGGCATGGGGCTTTTGTTCAACCTGCTTTTAATGTATATTTTTGTTGGGCTTTTCGGCATACCCGGGCTGGTTTCCAAAATTGCGGCAACGTGCATTGTTGTTGTGTGGAACTACCTGGCGCGCAAAAAATGGATTTTTTAAGGTGTGGATATAATGGAAACTAACGGTATTGAAATTAAAAATTTTAAAAAAGTTGTTATCATTTATAATCCTAATTCCGGCAAGCAGATTTTTGTCAGCATGCTGTCGCGCGTATTGGATTTAAAACGCCGCCTGACGGCAATTATCGGCCCGAACCGGGTGGAACTGACAGAACTGAGGGAATTTAAAAAACTGACCGAATGGGCGGATAAAATAAAAGAAGAAAAATATGACTGGGTTATTGTGGCAGGCGGCGACGGTACGCTGCGCGCCATGATTGGCGAACTGAACCGCAACGGCTATGTGCCGTATATAAGCGTGTTTCCGGCGGGAACGGTAAACCTTGTTGCCAAGGAATTTGACCTGCCGGCCGACCCTATGCGCTGGGTGCAGCGCGTACGTCAGGGCAGGGTTAAACCGGTGCGCATCGGCATGGCTAACGGGCATCCGTTTTTAACTGTTGCCGGCATTGGCTTCGATTCTAAAGTTGTAGACAGCGTATCGAGCCTTGAAAAACGCTTTTTATCTTCGTTTGCCTATGTAGTGCAAAGCGGCGAACTGGTGCGCAAAGAGCTTTTGCTGAGCAACTGGCGTTATAAATTCCGCGTTAAGTTTGACGGCGACCCGGAATGGTATGACGCTTCCACGGTTATTGTCGGCAAAAGCCGCTATTATGCAGGGCGTTACAGCTTGTTTAAGGGCGCTGCCATTACTAACGATTATTTTGATGTGGCGCTGTTTACCGGCAACAAACGCGGCGACTTTTTAAAATATGCTGCCATGATTTTAATGGAATCGCTGGAAGGCGAAAACGGCGTTATTGTTAAAAAAGCACATACCATAACGGTTGAGTGCAATGTGGATGCGTTTCCGGCAGAACTGGACGGCGATGTTGTGACGGCAACGCCGCTGCTGATAGAAATGCAGGCGCAGGCAGTAAACTTTTTGGCATAAGGCGGGTTGGCAATGAGAGTACGTTATTGGCTGTTACTGCTTGTGGTTATTGCCTTTGCGGCAGAATATTTTCTGTCGTGGCGTTTTTACCAAAGCATTACGCCGTTTCCGGAAATGGAATTTTGGTATACAGCCGTAAGCTGTTTTTTACGCGATGTTTTGCTTTTGGGCGTGGCAGGGCTGTTATATTTGCGGCGCACGCGTATCCGCGACAGGGTGAAGCGTTATTTTCCGGTAGTGGTAACGGGCGTTTTATACCTTGGCGTAACAGGTTTTATGGTGCATCAGTTAAGGCTTGACAGCGGCGTGGCAACAACGCTTGCCATACTGGCAGGGCTTAACAACAATATTTTTGTAGTGCTGGTAACGGCCATGTGCTACCATAAATGGGTTGGGCAAACAATGAAAACGGTATATTTTGCCGTTTATTTTTTGTCTGCCGTAATTATGATTTTTGACGCATTTTATTTCTGGCAGACCAGCATGCATGTGCAGAGCGTGCTGTTTTCCAATCTT
>USHB01000012.1 GCA_900554395.1 uncultured Phascolarctobacterium sp. | reverse complement strand
GCGCTTCTTATCGTTCTGTTGATGGTGCAGGCAGCAATCATCAAGGTTATCTGCGTACCCGTTTGTTCTTGAACGGTGCTATTAACGAAGACTGGAATTATACCGGACGTTTTGAAAACAGACAATATTATACTGGCGGCGACAGTTGGTCTGGTCATAACAGTGATGACGATGTTGATTTGAACTGGGCTTATGTGTCTGGTCCTATCGGCGGCGTTAAAGTAGAAGCCGGCCGTCAGGATTTTGTTATGGGCGATGTAGTTGATAACCGTGGCGATGGCGTAAAACTCAGTTATGGCGATAATGTTAAAGTTATCGGTTGGGCATATAAAGCTTCCAGCAGTGATTGGACCAATACTGGTAATGGTTTCTTTGACGGTGCCGTAGAAGATGGCGACCGTGTATATGTAGCCGGTGTTGAAAGCAAAATCGGTGTAGTAGGTGCTGACCTTCATTACTATAATGCTGATACTGCTCGTGAACAAGATATTTGGGAACTTGCTCTTGATGGCGAAATTGCAAAAGATTTAACTTTGCGCGGAAGCTATTTCTATGGTGATAGTGATGTTGATGGTTACAACGGTGATGAAAGCGGTTATCTGGTAGGTCTTGCTTACCGCGGCGCTAAAGCATCTCAGCCGGGTAGCTGGGGTTTATATGCTAACTACAGCGACCGTCCGCTCGCAACTTTCCTTGAACCTACTTTGTTTGCAGGCGGATATGCTGTGTTCCCGGGAGATACCGCAGAAGGTGACGGTTATCAGGGTTATGATGTAGGAGCAAACCTGACTCTTGCTAAAAACATTATATTCAATGTTAAATATGCTGATATGGAATCCCGTGAAGGCAGCGAAGATACTCAGACTCTGTGGACTGACGTAACTTTCACATTCTAATTTAAAACTTTAGTTCTTCTGACACTTAACTATTGGAGGGCGGCTGGTGCTGCCCTCTATTTTTTTATATTTTTTCTTGACTTGGAGTCAACTTTAAAATTTATAATCAAAATATAAAGGTATATTGTTTTATTATGTGATTTATTAAGGGGGCGATAGTATGCAGAAAATGAACCGCAAAGATTTTCTGAAACTGGCCGGTTTCACTATGCTGGGGCTTACAGGCTGTAAATTTACGGATGCTGCCGCTACAAATAATACTGTGCCGCAGGCTGCTCAGTCTGCGGCTGTTAGCGGCAACGGCAAGGCAAAGGTATATTTCAGTGCCGATATTGATGAAGCGCACATGGTTAAGCTCTATAATCTTATAAAAGAAAACGTTACCGGCAGGGTAGGCATCAAAATCCACACCGGTGAACAAGGCGGCAGAAATTTTTTGCCGCGCAGTTTTGTTAAAGCCGTGCAGGAGCAGATACAGGGCAGCGTTATTGTAGAAACAAATACTGCTTACGGCGGCGGGCGCAGCACAACAGAGCGGCACCGCGAAACCCTGAAAGCCAACGGCTGGGATTTCTGCCCCGTTGATATTTTGGATGAGGACGGAGCTGTAATGCTGCCGGTAAAGGGCGGCAAACATTTTACGCAAATGTCTGTCGGCAAAAATCTTGTCAATTACGATTCGCTTGTAGTGCTGACCCATTTTAAAGGGCACAGTATGGGCGGTTACGGCGGCTCGCTAAAAAATATCGCCATTGGCTGTGCAGACGGCAAGGTTGGCAAAATAATGCAGCACGGACGCAGTTTTAGTGTGCGCAATGCTGCCTTTATGGAAAACATGGTTGAAGGCGGCAAGGCTGTAACAGATTTCTTTGGCAGGTATATTGTTTATATCAACGTCATGCGCCGTATGTCCGTTGATTGTGATTGCGCCGGGCGCGGAGCGGCAGAACCTGTTATCGGCGATATAGGAATTCTTGCTTCAACCGATTTGCTGGCCATTGATAAGGCAAGCATCGACCTTATTTACAACCGTCCCGGTGACGATAAAAACGATTTGATTGAACGCATTGAAAGCCGCGAAGGCCTGCGCCAGTTAAGCTATATGAAAGAGCTTGGCATGGGCAGCGACGATTATGAACTGATTACCGTGAGCTGAAATTTAAAAAAGATAGCTTTTTATTTGAATAGAGTTAAGGTGCTGTTAAGGCACGGTTAAATTTCTTTGAGGCGCTTGACTTTGCTCAGGCTGCAAGTTTTACTATATATAGGATAATGATTTCAGAGTTGAT
Organism: uncultured Phascolarctobacterium sp.; assembly: GCA_900554395.1. Classification (GTDB taxonomy): domain Bacteria; phylum Bacillota; class Negativicutes; order Acidaminococcales; family Acidaminococcaceae; genus Fusicatenibacter_A. Next base: position 13,584 of record USHB01000012.1, on the reverse strand, counting down.
TTAAGGAGGAATAATTATGTTTGGTTTAGGTTTACCGGAACTGCTTCTCATTTTAGTAATTGGTTTAATATTTTTCGGACCGGGAAAATTACCGGAAATCGGTTCGGCGCTCGGCAAAAGCATGAAAGAGTTCAAACAGGCGGTAAACAGTACGGAAGCTGAAATAAAAAAAGCTGGAGAAGTTGCTGAAACCAAAGAAACAGAATCTGCTAAAGAAACAGTACAGGCAGAAGCCAAAAAGTAAGGGTTCTTATGGATAACAGCAGCCCTTTGTATAATGATGAAAAAACAATGACGCTAACAGAACATTTGGGCGAACTGCGCAGCAGAATTTTGTGGTCGCTGGCGGCACTGGCAGTTGGCACCTGCATAAGCAGCGTGTTTATTGATGAAATAATTGCAGTGCTGACGGCGCCTGCGTCAAATTTGTATTATATGCGCCCGGCAGAAGCGTTTTTTATTTATATAAAAGTTGCGCTTGCTTGCGGCGTACTTCTGGCATCGCCGGTTCTGTTTTACGAATTGTGGGCGTTTTTGATGCCCGCCCTGACAGGGAAAGAACGGTCGGCATTGCTGCTTTTTGTGCCGGGTTCCGTATTTCTGTTCTGGGGAGGCATCGCCTTTGCCTATTTATTTGTATTTCCGCAAGGTTTGAACTTTTTTACAAATTTTGCGGGCGGCAATATTGCGCCGATGCTGTCTATCGAAAGTTACCTTGATTTCTTTTTAATGCTTGTTGTTCCTTTCGGATTTATTTTTAACCTGCCAATGGTGCTGATAGTGCTGGCGCAGATGGGGATAATAAGTTCCGCCCTGCTGAAAAAAGGACGTAAGTATATGGTGCTGGCATCATTTATTTTGGCGGCGGTTATTACACCAACGCCTGATATAATTACGCAAACTCTTTTGGCAGTGCCGATGGTTTTATTATATGAAGGCAGCAGGATTTTTATTAAATTTGTGCTGCACAAATAGTATAAAATAAAAAATCTTCTTCCTTTTTTGGAAGAAGATTTTTTTATGCCTGTTTCAGTTTTGCGGTAGGTTTGCTCTTAAATGAGCTATAAATTTTTCTACGGCCGGAGTGTGCGGCTGATGCCGCTTCCAGGCAATAACGCTGCTTGTACGCATTTCCGGCTGCAGCGGGCGCCAGGCAATGTGTTTTTCGTCCCAAAAAGTAATGCTGCTGCCGATAATCAGCGCATACCCAAGCCCTTCTTTGACCATGATGGCTTTATTGGCAGGCAGATTGCCGCTGCCGGTAACAATAATATCTTTAAAGCTGCTGCCGAACCAGCTGGCAATTTCGTTGCGAACATTATCGCGGCTTACCATAAAAACCGGTTTGCCTGCCAAATCCTGCGGGCTTATGGCGCTTTTGGTCGTCAGCGGGTCGTTGGGCGGAATGAGCACTACCCAGCGTTCGCAATCTTTAAGGCGTATAAATTCATATTTTTCGATGCTTACCGGTTCAAGCAGAACGCCGATGTCGCTCAGTCCGTCTTCGATGCGTTCTTTAATCTGGTCGGCATTGCCGGTGTAAATTTCAAAAGTAACGTTGGGGTAAATTTCGCGGAAGGATTTAATCAGGGGCGGCAAAAGCTGTACGGCGTAAAGTTCGCCTGCGCCGATAGAAATTTCTCCTTCAACCATTTCGTCGCATGCGCTGATTTCTCTTTCGGTTTTTTGTACCAGCCCTACTATTTCTTCTGCGCGGCGGCGTAAAATGAGACCGGCCTGCGTAAGCGTTATTTTGCGCGACAGGCGGTTAAAAAGCTGCGCGCCTACTTCTTCTTCAAGCTGCATAAGCTGGCGGCTGAGCGTGGGCTGGGTTATATGCAGCAGTTCTGCCGCCCGGGTAAAGTTTTCTTCGCGGGCTACTGTTAAAAAATACTTCAGTGTACGTAGTTCCATGGCGTAACCTCCCCTTACATATTTACAGGCTGAATCTGTATTTTTATTTTATAATACATCAACACGCGCGTGCAATAGCTTTGCCATGCCCGCTTTGCATATAGCGTTATAAATGGCAAGTATTGGATTTATGCGGCTGCTGATAATAAAATAGAATAGAAAAGCCGCTTGCAGCAGCCTTAAGCGCGCAAAAAAATGGCATGCGCAAAACGCTTTTTGTATTGCAATACAGTAAAAAATACCGGAGGGAATTTTATGGCTGAAAATACAGATAACAAAGAAAAGCAGCCGCAGCTGATGAGCAGAAAATCGTTTCTGCAAAAATCGGCTTTGATGGGCGCTGCATTTCTGGCAGCTTCTTCCGTAGTTCCTCAGGAAGCAGAAGCCAACGAAAGCAGCAAAGCAGATAAAAACGGTCATATGAGCATCAGCGGCAGGCGCACGCTTGGCAGCGGCAGTGCTGCAATGACGGTATCTGCCTTGGGCTTTGGCTGCATGGGGCTGAACTATAACCGCAGCGTATCGCCAAGCCGCAAAGAATGCATTAAATTAATCCGCGAGGCGGCGGAACGCGGCGTAACATTATTTGATACCGCCATTATTTACGGGCCGCTTATTAACGAAGAACTCGTTGGAGAAGCGCTTGAGCCTTATAAGGGACAGGTTGCCATAACGACAAAATTCGGGCACGAAGTTATTAACGGCAGGGCTACCGGCAGGCAGAACAGCAGACCGGAAATTATTCGCCGTTACTGCGAAGATTCGCTGCGCCGCCTGCGTGTAGATTGTATTGAAATGTTTTATCAGCACAGGTTTGACCGTAATGTGCCGGTTGAAGAAGTTGCAGGCACCATCGGCGATTTAATTAAGGAAGGCAAGGTTAAACGCTGGGGTGTTTGTGAAGTAAGCGCACAAACTATCCGGCGTGCGCATTCCGTAACGCCGCTGACGGCAGTACAGAGCGAGTATCATTTGATGTTCCGCGATGTGGAAACCAACGGAGTGCTTGATGTGTGCCGTGAACTTGGCATTGGGTTTGTGCCTTACAGCCCGATGAACCGCGGCTTTTTGGGCGGCGCCATTAACGAATATACACGTTTTGACCCGAATAATGATAACAGGCAGACCCTGCCGCGTTTTTCGCCGGAGAATATACGGCTCAATACGCGCATTGTTAACGAACTGCAGGAATTTGGGCGCAGGCGCGGCATGACTTCGGCGCAGGTGGCGCTGGCGTGGCTTTTGGCAAAAGAGCCTTTTATTGTACCGATTCCGGGTACTACCAAACTGGCGCATCTTGAAGAAAACCTGCGTGCTGCGGATATGCAGCTTTCAGAAGCCGATGTGCGCGAACTGGAAGCGGCCGTGGAAAGATTCCCGGTTGTGGGTGAGCGTTATCCGGCAGAGCAGCAGCGTCAGATTGGAGGCTGATTGTTTAATAATAAAAACCCTGTACAAATTTTTGTACAGGGTTTTGTGTTTTGGCAATTAATATTTAAGGCTGCTTAACCAGCTTTCTGTTGCGGCGTTGTCATCCGCATAAGCGCGGATGCCTTCTATTACATTGGCGCCTTTAAACCATTTGTTGATATCGGGCGTACTGTCGCTGATAGGGCTGCCTCCGCTGGTGCAGAAAGTAATGACGGTTTTGCCGTTAAAATCATAACTGTCGGCAAAACTTGCAACTGCCATTGGCGCGGTATACCACCAAATGGGAAAGCCTACAAAAACAACATCATACTGCGCCATATTTTCTACTTTGTTTTTCAGTGCAGGGCGGGCATCATCTGCCTTTTCCTGTTTGGCAAGTTCAGTTACTTCACGGTAAACGCCGGGGTATGGTGTGGCAGTTTCAATTTTAAACAAATCGCCGCCTGTTTTGGTTTGGATAAATTGGGCAACTTTTTCAGTGTTGCCGGTGTGGCTGAAATATGCTACTAACACTTTTTTGCCTTCAGCAGCGGTTTGTGTCTGCTGCTGCGGCTGCTGTGCCGGTGTCTGGCTTTGTTCTGCCGCACCGCCGCAGGCTGCTACGCTTAACGCAAGGACGGCGGCGAATAAAACGCTTAAAAATTTTTTCATGGTCGTTTGCTCCTTTTTAATATATTTTTTATTTTACGGCAGGGGGTTCTGCCTTTAAAAAACTTTTTTGGCGGCGTTTGCAAATAATACGGCTGCCTAAGTATAAAGCCAGTGCAACGCCACCGAGACAGGTGCCGCCGCAGCTGCCGCAAATGCCTGTACAGCCTCCTGCATTGCTTGTAACAGCAGTTGTGAGTGGTATGCTGCCGCCAACTGTAAAATTAAGGGCTGCGTCTTTGCTTAATTTTTTCATAAAAATCACCTGCCGGTAGAAATTGCCTTGCGCGGGCATGAATTGGAACATAAACCGCACTTAATGCATAAATTAGTATTGTTTTTAACCGCGCCATTATTGAAACTCATGGCGCGCATAGGGCAAATATTTACGCAATGCCCGCATTTTATGCAGACGTCGTTGTTAATTTTAACTTTGGCAGCAAGCCCGAGTTTTACGCCGATAGTGAACCAAAAACTCTGCATAGCTCCATGTGGGCATAAAAAGCGGCAGTAACCGCGCCCGCCTTTGGTAAATAAGCCAAACAGCACAATGTAAAGCAGGCAGCTTACAAGAAGCGGCACTGTAAACGAAATGGCAGCGCCTAAAAGAATGCTTGTCAAAGTGTCAAAAAAATAAAAGTTGCAGTAAGCGCAGGGATAAAAGCCATACCATAAAGGCAGCAGCATATAAGTAAGCAGCATGCCGTAACGTACAGGCGTTACAGGCACATATTTTTCCCATTCAATTTTATATTTATTGGGTACAAGTCTGCTCAAACTTTCTGAAAAATAACCGGCAATACACAGCCTGCCGCAAAAAAACGGACCGAAAATGAGGCACAGCAGCCAAAAAATAAGTGTGCTTATTATCATAAGGCTGTTTAAATCAAAAAAACCACCCGTAAAAATTTCGGCAGTTGGAATGCGCGGGCAAAAAGCATGCGGTAAAAACGCAGGTTGCACATTGAGCACCTTTTCCAAAAAGCGGCGGTATAATTCAAATGGAGAATAAAGCAGGGCAAAGCCTAAAAGATAACCTGCCGCACGCTTTAATGCAAAAGGTAATGCCATAGTGTTTCTTGCCATATATTTCCCCTCTTTCTAAAAGTTTAGCATTTGAACTTAACTTCAAGTCAATAGCAAAAATGCCGGTTGCTATTTTCTTGTGCCTTTATTATAAAGTGATAACCGGCTTATATGCCAATACTTATATTTTTCTTCTGTTCATGCTTAAAAAGCATTGCTGCAAAGATTTTTCTGCGGATGTGTTATTTTAAATTTATGTTTTTTGGGCATGGCAAACTATATAATACAAGTATTGGACTCTGGTCTAATATGCGTTTTATAATTAAATCAGTAAAACGGCTTTATAAATACGCTGCGGTAAATGTAAGGAGGGGCTCGTGATGACTATTAAAGAATTTTCGGCACGGACGGGCGTATCGGCAGACACTTTGAGATATTATGAACGCATGGGGCTGATTCCGGCGGTTCCGCGCAAAGCGGGCGGCGTGCGTGTATACAACGAGAACTTTGTAGAATGGGTTGATTTCATTCAGACTTTAAAGAAAGCAGGCATGTCATTAGAGGCTATTGCCGATTATATTAACCTGGCAAAACTGGGTGAAGATACCTGCCAGCAGCGTAAAAAAATACTGGCGCAGGCACACGAAATGCTGCTGCAGAAAATTGAGGCTCTGCAAACTATGGCACGCTGCGCGGATTATCAGCTTATGAGTTATGATACGGTGCTGCGCCCGCGTACAGACAGCCTTATCAGCGGCTTTGCAGGCGCTTAAAATTTACTTGACATGGACTGAACTTCAGGGAGTAACATATAACTGTAAATGATATTTAAGTGAGGTGTGCCACAAATGGAAAAGATGACCAGACGCAGCTTTTTAAAGGCTGCCGGCACTGCTGCTGTCGGCATTGCGGCATATAATTTAGAGGGGGTAGAGAAAGTGTTTGCAAAAGAATTCGGAAGTACAAAAGTTGCCGGTAATGGTACCGGTTCATGCGCTAAAGTATATTTCAGCAAAAATATTGATGCTGATACTTTAATAAAACTGTATGATATGATTAATGAAGGCATTTACGGCAAGGTTGCCATTAAACTGCATACCGGCGAGCCGCATGGACCCAATATTTTGCCGCGGGATATGGTAAAGGCTTTTCAGGCTCATGTTCCCGAAAGCAATATAGTAGAAACAAATGCTTTATATGAAGGCGGACGCGACAATACCGAAAAACACCGCGCCACCATTGCTTTGAACGGCTGGGATTTCTGTCCGGTTGACATTATGGATGAAGAAGGAACCGTTATGCTGCCTGTACGCGGCGGCAAGCATTTTAAAGAAATTTCTATGGGCGGTCATATTGTAAATTATGATTCCATGATTGTGCTGACGCATTTTAAAGGGCATGCTATGGGCGGCTTTGGCGGCAGCATGAAAAACATCGCTATTGGCTGCGCCGATGGCAAAATAGGCAAGGCAATGGTACACGGCGTATACGGCCAGCCTTTGCCGGAAGACTGGGGGCTGTGGCCTGCTAAAGAAACATTGATGGAAAATATGGCTGAATCTGCCAAGGCAACGATTGATTACTTCGGCAAACACATTGTATTTATTAATGTAATGCGCCGTATGTCTGTTGACTGCGACTGCGCAGGCGTTGCCGCTGCGGAACCGACCATTCCGGATATCGGCATTCTCGCTTCTACCGACCTTCTGGCAATAGACCAGGCAAGCATTGACCTTGTTTACGCTCAGCCGGAAAAATACCGCCATGATTTGGTAGAACGTATTGAAAGCCGCCATGGCCTGCATCAGCTTACGGCAATGCGTGAACTTAAAATGGGCAACCCCAATTACGAACTTATCAGCATTGACTGATGTTTGGCGGATAAAAAACAAAAACGGGCTTTATGCCCGTTTTTTTATTTGCTTGTTTTTAATTATCTTCTTTGCAGTGGCAGCCGCTGTTTGCTGTCATGGAACATGACGGACACTGCCCACGTTCCTGCATAAGGCCGGAACCCCATTTGTACATTGCCTGCAGAATCGGAAATAAACTTTCGCCGAGTTCAGTGAGGGAATATTCTACTTTAGGCGGAACAACGGGATAAACCTTGCGGATGATGAGCTCGTCCTGTTCAAGTTCGCGCAGCTGTTGGGTAAGCATTTTCGGCGTTGCTTCCGGCACTAACTGCCTTAGCTGGCTGAAACGCAGCACCCGCCCTGATAAATGCCACAATAAAAGTGCTTTATATTTACCACCGATAAGATGCAGGGTTGCTGCGACAGGGCAGTTCATATTTGCAGTTGCTTTCATAATACGTTCTCCTTAGTATCTTTTTAGGTACTATATCACAAAATAGTGCATTCTTGATTAAAAGATATTGGCTTAATATAATAATAGCAGGATAGAACTGCGGCGTCAACGCAGAGTATTAGATACAGAAAGGGCAAAATTATGAAAAAGGAACAGTTTAACGTTACCGGCATGAGCTGCGCCGCATGCAGTGCCCGTGTGGAAAAAGCGGTGGGCAAACTGAATGGCGTGGATAAAGTTGCCGTAAACCTTTTAAAAAACAGCATGGTTGTTGATTATGACGATGCTGTTTTAAGCACGCAGAACATTATTGATGCCGTAACGGCGGCAGGCTATGGTGCAGAGCCAAGGCTTGAGCAAACAGCAAAAAATGTCAAGTCTGCTGCGGCAAATTATGCCAATGATATTGCTAAACAGGAATACGAAAGCATTAAAAGGCGGCTGAAATTATCGCTGCTGTTTGCTGTGCCGCTTTCTTATATTTCCATGGGGCACATGATGGGCTGGCCGCTGCCGGAGATTTTTCTCGGTGTGGAAAATGCAATGATTTTTTCATTGACGCTGCTGCTTTTGGTAGTGCCTGTGGTGTTTATTAACTTCAAGTTTTTCCGTGTAGGCTTTAAAACCCTGTTTGAAGGCGCGCCGAATATGGATTCCTTAATTGCCATTGGCGCATCGGCTTCGCTGGTATACGGCGTATATGCGCTTTATAAAATTGCCTACGGTTTTGGCCACGGCGATTTGGCGCTTGTCCATAAGTTTTCGATGGATTTGTATTTTGAATCGGCAGGCATGATTTTAACGCTGATTACTTTTGGCAAATTTTTGGAAGCACGCGCTAAAGGCAGAACCTCCGATGCTGTTAACAGGCTGATGAATTTGGCGCCGAAAACTGCGGTACGGGAACGCGACGGCGTGGAAACGGAAATCCCTGCCGAAGAAGTAGAAAAAGGCGATATTCTCGTTGTGCGCAGCGGTATGAGCATACCGGTTGACGGCGTGGTTGTGGAAGGGCATGCCGCTGTTGACGAATCTGCCATTACAGGTGAAAGCATACCTGTTGAAAAAGAGCCGGGCGTAAAAGTTACCGGTGCAACAGTAGTTAAGAGCGGATTTTTAAAAATGCGAGCCGATAAGGTTGGCGAAGAAACAACGCTTGCGCAGATTGTACGCCTTGTGGATGATGCTACCGGCAGTAAACCTCCCATTGCCAAAATGGCAGATAAAGTAAGCGGCGTGTTTGTGCCGGTTGTTATTGCCATTGCCGTAATTACCGGCGCAGTGTGGCTGATGCTTGGCGAAAGTTTTGAATTTGCGCTTTCCAACGCTATTGCCGTGCTTGTTATAAGCTGCCCGTGTGCGCTTGGGCTTGCTACTCCTACTGCTGTAATGGTCGGCACCGGCCGCGGCGCTGCCGGCGGCGTGCTGATAAAATCGGCGGAAGCCTTGGAGACAGTGCATAAAATAGATACTGTAGTGCTGGATAAAACCGGTACCATTACTGAAGGAAATCCGGGCGTAACAGATGTTTTATACAGCAATAGTGTTGGGGAAGAACGCTTTTTGCAGCTTGCCGCTTCCCTGGAAAAATATTCTGAACATCCTCTGGCAGAAGCGATTGTAAGTTATGCCGCCGCTAAAAATATACAGCTCTTTCCGGTTGCAGGCTTCACGCAGGAGGCCGGCCGCGGCATAAAAGGCGAAGTTGAAGGCAGATTATGCTTGGGCGGCAACCGTAAAATGATTACGGATATAGATTTGTACGATGACGATATGAAAGCGCTGGAAGAAGAACTGGCCAGTGCCGGCAAAACGCCGCTGTTTTTTGTATATGACGGCAGCCTGATTGGCATAATTGCATTGGCAGATACGGTTAAGCCTACCAGCCGCGCAGCCGTTGCCGAACTGAAACGCATGGGCCTTGAAGTTGTAATGCTTACGGGCGATAACGCCAAGACAGCGCAGGCGATTCAGAAAGAAGTAGGCGCAGACCGTATTGTAGCGGAGGTTCTGCCCCAGGATAAAGAAACGGAAATACGCCGCTTGCAGGAACAGGGCAAAAAGGTGGCAATGGTCGGCGACGGCATTAACGATGCACCGGCGCTTGCACGCGCCGACGTCGGCATTGCTATCGGCGCCGGTACGGATATAGCCATTGAATCTGCGGATTTGGTACTTATGAAAAGCGACCTTTTGGATGTTGCCGGAGCAGTACAGCTTGGACATGCGGTAATCCGCAACATAAAACAAAATCTGTTTTGGGCGCTGTTTTATAATGCTATCTGTATTCCGGTAGCGGCGGGCGTTTTCTATCCGCTGCTGGGCATAAAATTAAGCCCGATGCTTGGGGCACTGGCAATGAGTTTCAGTTCCGTTTTTGTTGTAACCAACGCCCTGCGTTTAAGGTTTTTTAAACCTTCGTACAGTGCCGCTGTTGGCGCAGCCGCATCAGCAGGCACGCACGAATGCAGGACGAAGGCCATAAATATAAAAACACAAAGTACAAAAGAAAGGGTTGATATTATGAAAAAAGTTCTTGATGTGGAAGGCATGATGTGCCAGCACTGCGTAGCGCATGTAACTAAGGCTTTGGAAGGTATTGAAGGCGTGGAGGCTGTGGAAGTTTCTCTGGAAAACAAAACTGCCGCAGTTACACTGGCTAAAGATGTTGCCGATGATGTTTTAACCAAAGCCGTTGTTGATGCAGGCTACGAAGTTAAAGGCGTTAAGGCTCTGTAAAAATACAGTGCCGTAAAACAGGCATAAAAATACGCCCTTCCGTTTTGGAGGGGCGTTGTTTTATTTGCATATAAAATTAATTTTCGTTTGTTACGGAACACATTTCTCCGTTTTGATAACGCTCAATTTTATAGTTCAGGCGTTCCAACGTAGCCTGCATGGCGTTCAGACGTTCTTTAAGCTTGTCGCGTTCGCGTATCAGCAGGTTTTCGCGGGCTTTTAATGTTTCGTTGCCCTGGCGGAACAATGTTATGTATTCTGAAAGCGTTTCTATCGAAAGCCCGGCTTCGCGCATGCATTTTATGAATTCTATCCAGCCGCAGTCTGTTTCGCTGTAATCTCGGTTGCCGCTTTTGTTGCGGTTTACCGCCGGCAAAAGGCCGATGCGTTCATAATAACGCAGAGTGTCTGCGGTCAGCCCATATTTTTTGCTTACTTCTGCTATGGTCATTGTTGGTTCACTCCCTTATTAAAATTCCGCATCAGGCGGATAATATTTTATAAGCGCTGCATATGGCAACGCGGCCGCTGATGTTGACCAGCGTATAAATTATGGCAAGCGCCGTTGCGCATTGAAGTAACAGTTTCATAATTAATTCCTCTCTTTAGTGATTGTTGCAGCATCAAACTGAGTTCCGTCCGGCAAAAAGGCTTTGAAAGTTAAAGCATCGTCAGTTTTTTCAAGTGATAAATAATTGGCGTCTTCGGGCTGCGGGGCAAGCGCTGCATCGGTAGGGTTTTGCTGCCACAGGTTTGCGTAGCGTACGCTGCCTGCAACACCGGTTAAAATGTAGGTGATGCCGCTGTTATCCGGGCGGAAGTTTTTTAATGGAACGCGGCGGCGGTAAGTGTGCAGATGTGCTGTAAGTACGGCATCTACATTAAATTCTTCAAATACCGGCATCAGTTCTTCTGCCCAGGGGGTAAACTGAATGCTCGCCGGGTCAAAGATGTTGGGGCGGTCGGTAAAGGCATAACGCAAAATGTCTTTATGCATCAGCACAACCTTCCATTTGCTTTGGGTATTTGCCAAATCGCTGCGCAGCCAGGCAAGCTGTTCCTGCATTAAATCTGGCTTAAAATCAGCCAGTTCGTCATTTTGGGTGTTGAGCACTGTAAAATGCACATCGCCGTAATCGAAAGAATAATAATGGTTACGGTTTTCGCTGCTGCCGTTTTCCGGAAGGCTGAACAAAGTCAGATACGGTGTCGGCATGGCCACTTTCCATTCCATATTATAGGTTTCGTGGTTACCCATAACCGGCGCAAAAGGTATGTTTTCAATCATCGGCGTTACGGCGCTGAACCATGCCCTCCATTGCGAAAGGTCATAACCGTTATCTACCAAATCGCCCATGTTGATAAAAAATGCGGCGTCATTGTTTTTGGCATAAGCGTTTTGTGCCAGTTTGTGCCAGCCGCTGTAATCGGCAGACTGGGAATCAGGAAAAATCAGCGCTTTAAAATTCTGCGGTGCCGCTGTCGAAAGTTTATGCCAGTCTGTACGGCTGTTTTCGTAACCGGCGCGGTATTCGTAAGTGCTGTCAGGGTTAAGGCCTGTAAGTTCAGCGGTATAAACAAAAATTCTGCTTGTGCCAGTGTTAAGCTCCTGCATGGAGGCAGGAACGGCTGTTATTTTATTGTCGCTGCTTTTAAATTCAGCCACGGGGTTTTTGATTTCAGCATCAGACTGCCACATAACGGTGCGGCTTACTGATGCATCATCTGTAATAATCTGGCGCAGATATTTTACTTCATCCGCTGCGGCATAATTTTCCGCACTGGTTTCTGTCTGCTGCGTGCAGCCGTAAATTAAAAAGGCTGCTATTATAATGATGTATTTAAGATATTTTTTCATAGGCATTGCTCCTTTTTATCGGCTAAACTTGCTGCGTTATTAATAATATAACAATTGAAGTGAACTTAAAGTCAAGCGCTTTTCAAAAAAATTTTTGCTTGACTTGGAGCAGGCTCCATATTATATATTATAGGTACATTAAATGACTAAGGGGTTTTGCGATGAATCTTTTTATGATAATTATGTATTCTTATCTTGTTGCCATGGGCATTGCCGTGTGGTTTTACTACCGCACTTTAATACCGGGGCTTACAAGCTGGCTGTGGCCTTTGGCTGTTGCAGGCTGCACGGCAAGTTATTTAATCAGCCACAGCGGCTATATTGTCCATCCGGAGCCGGTGGCACGCATACTTGCGTGGATTGGCAATGTATGGATTTTGTTTGGCTTTTACAGCCTGATATTAATGCTTGTTAACGGGCTTTTTATTATTCCTGCCAAACTTTTTCATGTACAGTGGCGTTTCAGCACACCGCTTGCCATGTTGGGGCTTTGCGTTATAGTATTTTCCATCGCTTTCGGCATTTATAAGGCAATGAGCCCTGTTGTGAGGACAGAAAACATAGCAACACACAAAAACATTGCTGCCGATACTAAAATTGTACTGGTAACGGATTTGCATCTTGGGCATATTAACGCTTTGGGAGCAGCACAGGATGTTGTCAGCAGAATTAATGCCCAAAATCCTGATTTGATTTTGATTGGCGGCGATATTGTTGACGAAAAATTAAGTTATGTGCTGGATAACGGTTCTCTGGCAGCGCTGAAGTTTAATGCGCCGACGTATGCCGTTTACGGCAACCACGATTACCTTGACGGTGAAATGATGCAGATACGCCAAATCTTAGGCGATAACGGCATAACTTTATTGGAGAACGAAGCGGCGGTTCTGCCGGGAGGCATTAAACTTGCCGGGCTGCGCGATTACAGCCGTGAGCGCGGTACTGAGGCGCTCAAACAGCTTGCGCAGGGCAATGAAGATTATTTCAGCATCATGATAGACCACCAGCCGCGCCGTTTGATAGAAGCTGCCGGAGCAGGCTATGACCTTACGGTATCGGGGCATACGCATGCCGGGCAGGTATGGCCATTCCGTTATATTACCCAAAACATGTACTTAATTGATTACGGCATGACCTATGTTGACGGCATGGCGGCAATAGTCAGCAACGGCAACGGCTTTTGGGGACCGCCGGTGCGTATGGGCCCATATCCTGAAATAGTTGTTATTAATGTACAAAAAGCAAACTGAAAAACAGCACCGTTTAAACGCGGTGCTGTTTTTTGTTAGAAATAAGTTAAACGATTGCAAAAACTGTAAGATTTTTAACAATGTATATCTTAAATTGCGTTTTGTACACAAAAATCTTTACGAAAATAACAAAATACTTGCCTGAAAAATGCTAAAGTGCTACAATTTATTATTATAGAAGTACACCATAAAGCTGTAATGTACTGATTTTAAACAATTTGGAGGGAAAGAAAAATGAAATTTGCCAAACGTATGGAAAGGATGCAGGCATCCGAAATCCGTGAACTTTTAAAATTGACCGCACAGCCGGACATCATCTCTTTTGCAGGCGGCCTGCCCGCACCGGAACTGTTCCCGGTTGAAGAAATTGCCAAAGTTTCCCATGACCTTGTAGAAAAAGAAGGCCGT
>USHB01000011.1 GCA_900554395.1 uncultured Phascolarctobacterium sp. | reverse complement strand
CCAGAATTTAATTAAACAGGTTTTGAAAGAACTTAATCTTGACGATAAACGCTACCAGCCAGCCGGCATTTTATCACGCATCAGCAACGCCAAAAATGCTTTGCTTGATGCAGCGGCATTTGCCAAAGAAGCCGGTGATTTTTACGAGCAGAAGGTAGCGGAAGTTTATGCCCGTTACCAGGAAAAATTACAGTTAAACAATGCGCTTGATTTTGATGACCTTTTAATGCTTTCCATTAAATTATTGCAGGAAAACAAAGAAGTCCGCGAAAAATATCAGGAGCGTTTTGATTATCTTCTGGTAGACGAGTATCAGGATACCAACCATGCGCAGTATCTTTTAACAAAGCTGCTGGCGGCAAAGCACCGCAATATCTGCGTTGTAGGCGATGCCGACCAGAGTATTTACGGTTGGCGCGGAGCGGATATTCAGAACATTCTTGATTTTGAAAAGGATTACCCGGATGCTAAAGTAATTAAGCTGGAACAGAACTACCGCAGTACGCAGGTTATTTTGGATGCTGCCAATGCGGTGATTGAAAATAATACCGGACGTAAGCCGAAAAATTTGTGGACAGACAATAAAAACGGCGCGGAAATTATTTATTTTCAGGCTGCTGATGAACGCGATGAAGCCCGCTTTGTAAAAGAGCAGCTTCAGAATTTGCAGCGCACCGAAAACAAAAAACTGGGCGATATGGCGGTGCTGTACCGCACAAATACGCAAAGCCGTATATTTGAAGAAATGCTGATTAAAAGCGGCATCAGCTACAATATGGTAGGCGGTTTGAAGTTTTATGAGCGCAAAGAAATTAAAGATATTATTGCATATCTGCGCGTAATTTTTAATCCGGCAGATTCGCTGAGCCTTCTGCGCATTATTAATGTGCCCAAGCGTGGTATCGGCGATGCTTCGCTGGCCAAAATACAGGCTTATGCCAACGCCAACAACATAGGTTTATTTGATGCCGTAAGCAATGCTGCTGAAATTGAAGGTTTGGGCAGCCGTTTTGTAAGCAAGCTGGATGATTTGGCAGGCATTATTTTTGAACTGATGAACATGGCGGCAGAAGCGCCGGTGGAAGATGTAATAAACAGAGTGCTGAGCGATACCGGTTATCTTGAAGAACTGGAAAATGAGCGTACGCCGCAGGCGCAAAGCCGCATTGATAACCTTCATGAACTGATTTCCGTTGCGCAGGAATTTGCACAGGGTGATGAAGAAAATAATCTGGAAAATTTCCTTGCGCATGTAGCCTTGGTTTCCGATATCGACGATGCCGAAATGGGAGAAGACGCTATTACTTTAATGACGCTGCATTCTTCCAAAGGCCTGGAGTTCCCGGTTGTATTTTTGGCAGGCATGGAAGAAGGCTTGTTTCCGCATGCCCGCACGCTGATGGATGAGACGGAAATTGAAGAAGAACGCCGCCTGTGCTATGTAGGCATTACGCGCGCTAAGGAAAAACTGTTTTTAAGCAGCGCCAAAATGCGTACTATTTTTGGCAATACGGTAACATATCCGCCATCACGCTTTTTGCAGGAAATTCCTGCAAAACTGGTTAAAACTGTAAAAAGGCAGGAACGTCCCACGGCTTTGGAGAATTTTAAACAGGTAAGCGAAAAACGCAGCAACTGGTGCAACACTTTTAACCCGCGCAGTTTTGTGCAGGCTAATAAAATTCCGGCAGGCGCCGGAACCGGTACGCGTTTTAACACCGGTGACAAAGTAAACCACAGCAAATGGGGCAATGGCATGGTAGTAAGTGTTAAAGACTGCGATGACGGGCAGGAAGTAAAGGTAGCTTTTGCCGGTGCCGGTGTGCGCAGCCTGCTTACAAAATATGCTGTGCTGAAAAAATTGTAATTAGTGGAGGGCATTATGGATTTAGAGCGTGCAGAAGCCTTGAACGAAGCGCAGAAGCTGCGCAGCGAGATACGCCATCACGAATTTTTGTATTATGTAATGGATGCGCCGGAAATTACCGATGCTGAATATGATGCTTTAATGCGCCGCCTGCAGGCGATAGAAGCAAAATATCCGGAAGATGTGCCGCCGGATTCCCCGACGCGCAGGGTTGGCGGCAAGGTAAGCCCGGAATTTACGCAGGTACGCCATATGACACCGCTTTTAAGCCTTGGCAATGCTTTCAGCGATGAAGAACTGGAAGCCTTTGATGCGCGTGTAAAAAGCGGCTTGCCGGAGGGCAGCACCGTAGAATATGTGTTTGAGCCGAAAATTGATGGCCTTGCCTGCAGCCTTATTTATGAAAACGGACGCCTTGTGCGTGCGGCAACGCGCGGCGACGGCGAAGTAGGCGAAAACGTAACGGCTAATGTACGCACAATCCGTACTATTCCGCTGACTTTAAACGTAAAAGACGGCGAAGAAGTGCCGGAACTTTTAGATGTGCGTGGTGAAGTTTATATGCCGCGCCATGCTTTTATGAAGCTGAACGAACAGCGCAGTGAAGCAGGGGAGAACGAATTTGCCAATCCGCGCAACGCGGCGGCAGGCAGCCTGCGCCAGTTGGACCCGAAAATAACTGCAGGGCGTCAGCTTAGCTTTTTTGCTTATGGTGTAGGCGCAGGGCACAGGGATAAACATTCCGCATCGCTTGCCATGCTGCACGATTACGGCTTTAAAGTAAGCGAAGGCTACTGCGTTGTAAATAATATTAAAGAAGCTATTGCCAAAATAAAGGAATTTGCCGCCAAACGCCAGAGCCTTGCTTATGATACGGACGGCGCTGTAATTAAGGTTAACGCTGTGTACCAGCAGAATATTTTGGGTGCGACCGGCAAAGACCCGCGCTGGGCCATTGCTTTTAAATTTCCGCCGGAGCAGGCAGAAACAAAACTGGAAGATATTATCATTCAGGTTGGGCGCACGGGCGTGCTTACGCCTACGGCAGTGCTTACTCCGGTAAAACTTTCCGGCAGCACCATCAGCCGCGCCACGCTGCATAACGAAGATTTTATCCGCAGCAAGGATATACGCATCGGCGATACCGTTGTTATTAATAAAGCCGGCGAAATTATACCGGAAGTGCTGCACGTTGTTAAAGAAAAACGCACCGGTGCGGAAGAAGAATATTTTATGCCGTCAGAATGTCCGGAATGCGGCTGGAAAACAGAACGGCTGAACGGTGAAGCGGCAATACGCTGCACTAATCCGCACTGCCCGGCGCTGGGGCGCGAAGGCTTAATCCATTTTGCTTCCAAAGGGGCCATGGATATTGACGGCTGCGGCCCTGCCGTAATTAACCAGCTTTTGGATAACGGGCTTATCAGCGACCCGGCTGATTTATACCTGCTTGCCAAACCGCAGCTTACGGCGTTGGAACGCATGGGCGAAAAATCGGCGGATAATCTTTTGAACGCCATTGCTGAAAGTAAAAAGCAGAATTTAGACAGACTGTTGTTTGCGCTTGGCATCCGCCATGTGGGCGCAAAGGTTGCAAGGCTTTTGGCGCTGCACTTTGGCAGCATGGAAAATTTGATGGCGGCAGAAGCAGATGAAATTGCCGCTATTGAAGATATTGGCCCGAAGATTGCCGAAAGCGTGGTAACGTATTTTGCATCGCCGGCGAATATAGATTTGATTGAACGCCTGAAAGAACTTGGCTTAAATATGCAGATGGAAGCGGCAGAACTTGATACTGCGCATCCTTTTTACGGCAAAACCATGGTGTTTACCGGCACTATGCCTACGCTCGACCGTGCTACGGCGCAGACCATGGCGCAGCAGGCTGGTGCAAAAGTTACCGGCAGCGTCAGCAAAAAAACGGATTACGTTGTAGCAGGTGCAGAAGCCGGCAGCAAACTGACTAAAGCGCAGCAGCTTGGCATAACAGTTATTGATGAAGCAGAATTTTTGCGGCTGTTGGGCGAGCATGGCAGTGCAGCAAGTGATGATGCAGACGCTGAAAATAAAAACTCCGCTGCAAATGCGGAGCAAAGTTTGTTTTAAAGAAGGTGCGTTATGAAAAAACTTTATAAATTTATGGCGGTGCTGGCAATGGTTCTGTGCCTAGCAGGTACAGCACTTGCTAAAGAAGAAGTAAGCAGCATTGACGCTATTGATATGGGCGTTGCCGATACGGGAGAAACGCATTTTACCAAAACAAATGCCGAACTTACAGAAAGTAAGGAAAATTATACGGTGGCAGTGCTGCCGTATGTGGATGTTTCGGGATTGGAAGGGCGCAGCCGCGAAATGGCGGTGAACGCCGTTAAGGAAGCGTTGGAGAAAAAATATCCCGGCAAAAAAAGCAGTCCCACTAAAATTGTAGGCAATAATGAACTGCAAAAAGCGATACTGGCACATCCGTTTGAAAACGCCGAAGCGCCTACGCTTGAAGAAATGGTTGCGGTTGGCAAAGCCTGCGGAGCAGACAGGGTGCTGTTCATCAGCCTTTTGCCGGTAAGGGAAAATGAAACCGGCTTTATGGTTATTGTCGGCTCGCAGACTTACAGCGCAGTTGTAACAATGAAACTGAAATGCGCCGATGTTAATAACGAAAGCTTTTTGTATAACCAGAACATTGAAGGCATAGGTTCTTCAAGTTCCATCAACTTTTGGCGCATTGGCGAGCCAAGCCGTGCCAAAGCTGTTAAACGCGGCGTTGAAGACTGCCTGGAAAACTTTTTGACATCGTTTGATTAAAAAAATAAACCGGCATTAATGCCGGTTTATTTTTTATGCTGTTTGCTTAAATTGCACTGTAATCAATCTGGCTTCTGGGGTCATGCGCGCCATAGAAAATATGGTGTTCATTATCTAACATAATGCAGTTGGCATCGCCCATGTATTCCTGTACGGAAAGGTTGTAGCCCATGTTTTTAAGTTTGGCTTCGGTATCCGGAGAAAGCCCGTATTTTTCAATTCTCAATTCATCGGGCAGCCACTGCATATGAATGCGCGGATAGCTTATAGCCTCGCTGATGTTCATGCCGTGGTCGATAACGTTGGAGATAATCTGCGTTACCGTGGTAATGATGCGGGAGCCGCCGGGGCTGCCTACAACCATGAACAGTTTGCCGTCTTTGGTAACAATGGTAGGCGACATGGAGCTGAGCGGGCGTTTTTGCGGTTCGATGGCATTGGCATCTGTGCCTACAAGACCGAAGGAGTTAGGCACGCCTGCTTTAATGGAAAAATCGTCCATTTCGTCATTTAACAAAAAGCCTGCGCCGTCAACGGCAGCGCCGCAGCCGTAATAGTTGTTAAGCGTATAGGTTACGGAAACCGCATTGCCGTCTTTATCTACAACGGAATAATGAGTGGTGTGCGTAGGTTCGCCAAACAGCATGCCGGGTTTAACTTCGCTGCTGGGAGTTGCTTTATCCGGCAGGATTTTGCTGTAAATGCGGGCTGCGTATTCTTTGCTCAAAAGTTTTTCAATAGGCATATCATTAACAAAATCCGGGTCGCCCAGATATTCGCTGCGGTCGGCGTAAGCATAACGCATGGCTTCTGCCATCAGGTGAATTTTATCCGCAGAGCCTGCGCCCATGGCTTTAACGTCGGCATTTTCCATAATGTTGAGAATCTGGATTACATGGATGCCGCCGGAGCTGGGCGGGCACATGGAAATAATATCGTAGCCGCGGTAGGTGCCTTTTACGGGTTCGCGCCATACGGCATTATACTGCGCCAAATCTTCTTTGGTAATAAGGCCGCCGTTTTTAGCCATATCTGCGGCAATCAAATCGGCAATTTTACCTTTGTAAAAGGTGTCCGGGCCTTCTTTGGCGATGGTGCGCAGGGTTTTGCCCAAATCTTTCTGTACAAACAGGTCGCCTTCAACATAGCGGGAGCCGTCCGGTTTTAAAAAGTATTTGCGGCTGCCTGCAAACTGGTTGAATACCGGGTTTGCTTCCAGCATGGTCATTTCTTCATGATGGTTGATTACAAAGCCTTTTTCTGCAAGTTCAACGGCCGGCATAATAAGTTTGTTCAGCGGCATGGTGCCGTATTTATCAAGCATGGCGCTCATGCCTGCTACTGTGCCGGGCACGCCTACTGCTTTGTAGCCTACATAGCTGGCATCGGGAATAACGTCGCCTTTTTCGTCAAGATACATATCGCGCGTTGCGGCAAGCGGCGCTTTTTCGCGGAAATCAAGAGCGGCATCTGTACCGTCTGCCATGTGGATGATGGCAAAACCGCCGCCGCCGATGTTGCCGGCTTTGGGGTTTGTTACTGCAAGGGCATAGCCCATGGCTACTGCTGCATCGACAGCGTTGCCGCCTTCGGCAAGTATTTTCATGCCTACTTCATCGGCAAGGTCGCTGGTAGAAACAGCCATGCCGGTTGTAGTGTTGCGCAGCGGCGGATAAGCTGCTGCATTGGCCTGCGGCATAAAAGAACCTGCCAAAATGGACAGGCTGCAAAACGCGGCGGCAATTTTGCCTGCCAGTTTGCGCATGCCGTGTAATTTTAAATCTGACATAAAATTTCCCCTTCCAAAAAATAATAAAAGATGACGGCAACTGCTTTGTCATCTTATATGTAAGAATACATAATTATTAAAAGAATGTCAAGATTACTGAATAAAAATGCAAATGATTTTTTCTGCGCCGGAGCGGCATTTATTTTACATAATTTTATTTAGCAACAGCTTACCAAAATAGTGCAAAACAAAGCGGCAGTGTGATATAATAGAACAGGTTATTTATTAAACTTACATAAATTTTTAGGAGGCGTACTAATGAAGGTAACAGTAAAAGATGTTGAACACATCGCCGGGCTTTCCCGTTTAACGATTCCGGAAAGCGAAATGGAAAAATTTACCGAACAGTTTAACCAAATCCTCAATTATGCCGACATTCTGCAAAAAGTAAATACGGAAGGCATTGAACCTACTCCGTATGTACTGCCGGTAAGCAATGCTTTCCGCGAGGACGTTGTACAGCCGGGCGTATCCCACGAAGATGCGCTTAAAAATGCGCCTGCCGTTTACAACGACGGCTTTAAAGTACCGCGCGTAATCGAATAACAGAAGGAGGAACAACTGTGGATTTATATAAATTAACAGCCCACGAGCTGCACGATAAACTTGTCAGCAAGGAAATCAGCTCCGTGGAGCTTACTGAAAATGTATACAGCCGCATTGACGAAGTTGAAGATAAAGTTAAGGCTTATGTAACGCTTGATAAAGAAAACGCACTGGCACAGGCTGCCAAAGTTGATGCCAAAATTGCCGCAGGCGAAACCATTGCTCCGCTGGCAGGCATTCCGGGCGCAATTAAAGATAACATTTGCACCAAAGGCCTTTTAACTACCTGCTCCAGCAAAATGCTGTCCAACGTAGTGCCTATTTATGATGCGCATGTTATTACCAAACTGCGCGCTGATGATGCTGTATTTACCGGCAAAACCAACATGGACGAATTTGCCATGGGCTCTACCACTGAAAGCTCTTATTTCCATAAAACTTATAATCCGTGGAACCTTGAACGTGTTCCGGGTGGTTCTTCCGGCGGCAGCGCCGCAGCTATTGCTGCAGGCGAAGCTATCTGGACTTTAGGTTCCGATACCGGCGGTTCTATCCGTCAGCCGGCTGCCTTTAACGGCTGCGTTGGCATTAAACCGACTTATGGCCGTGTAAGCCGTTACGGCTGCGTTGCGTTCGCATCTTCTCTGGACCAGATTGGGCCTATTACCCGCGACGTTACCGATGCTGCCATTGTGCTGAATACCATTTGCGGCAAGGATGAACACGATTCTACTTCCCTGCCCGTTGATGTGCCCGATTTCACCAAAGCCCTGCGCGCCGATGTTAAAGGGCTGCGCATTGGCCTGCCTAAAGAATATTACGGCGAAGGCGTTGACCCGAAGGTTAAAGCTGAAATTGAAAAAGCCATTAAAACCTATCAGGATTTGGGTGCGGAAATTGTTGATGTTTCCCTGCCGCATACCGAATATGCAGTAATTACCTATTATATTATCGCTCCGGCGGAAGCAAGCGCAAACCTTGCACGTTATGACGGCGTGCGTTACGGTTTCCGTGCTGCTAACGCTACCAGCGCTCCGGAAATGACGAGACTGAGCCGCACCGAAGGCTTCGGTCCGGAAGTACGCCGCCGCATTATGCTCGGTACTTATGTTTTGAGCAGCGGTTACTACGATGCTTATTATAAAAAGGCAATGCAGGTACGTACCCTTATCCGCCGCGACTTTAACGAAGCATTTGAAAAATGCGACGTGCTGCTGACCCCGACTTCTCCGGTTGTTGCTTATCCGGTGGACGGAAAAATGGACCCGCTTTCCATTTATATGCTGGACGTAACCACCATTCCTGTAAACATGGCAGGCCTGCCGGGCATTTCCATTCCCTGCGGCTTTGCAGACGGCATGCCGGTTGGTATGCAGCTTATCGGCAAAGTGCTGGACGAAGAAACCGTGCTGCGTGCAGCTTACACCTTTGAACAGGCAACTGACTTCCATAAAGCAATGGCACCGCTGGGAGGTAACAAATAATGAAAAACTATATTACAGTTATCGGCCTTGAAGTACATGCCGAATTAAAAACAAAAACCAAAGCATTCTGCTCCTGCTCTACCGAGTTCGGCAGCCTGCCCAACACCCATGTATGCCCTGTGTGCCTCGGTATGCCGGGCGCATTGCCGGTGCTTAACAAACAGGTTGTAGAATTTGCCATCCGCACCGGCCTTGCACTGGGCTGCGATATTCAGAAATTCAATAAATTTGACCGTAAAAACTATTTTTACCCCGACCTTGCCAAAAACTATCAGATTTCTCAGTTTGACCAGCCGGTTTGCCTCGGCGGCCATATTGACATCGAAGTTGACGGCGTGCCCAAACGCCTTGGCATTACACGCATCCACATGGAAGAAGATGCTGGCAAACTGAACCACAGCGGCGCTACCATCAGCACCTCTGATTTTTCTTCCGTAGACTATAACCGTGCCGGCGTGCCGCTGCTGGAGATTGTTTCCGAACCGGATATGCGCAGCGCCGAAGAAGCACGCGCTTATATGGAACAGTTAAAAGCTGTTTTGGAATACATTGATGTCTGCGACTGCAAAATGCAGGAAGGCAGCCTGCGCTGCGATGCCAACATTTCCATTATGCCGGAAGGCGCAACTGAATTCGGTACCCGCGCTGAAATTAAAAACCTTAACTCTTTCCGCGCACTGGTACGCGCCATTGAGTACGAAGTTGAACGTCAGAAAGCAATTTTGGAAGACGGCGGCCATGTAGTACAGGAAACCCGTACCTGGGACGAAGCAAACGGCGTAACCCTTTCCATGCGCAGCAAGGAAGAAGCACACGATTACCGCTACTTCCCGGAACCGGACCTTGTACCGGTAGAAATTGACGATGCCTGGATTGAACGCGTACGCGCTGAACTGCCGGAACTGCCTGCACAGCGTTTGCAGCGCCTTGTTGAAAAACACGGCCTGCCTAAATACGATGCTTCCTTAATCGTTGCTACCAAAGCCATGGCAGATTATTTTGACGCTGCCTGCGCTAACAGCAAGGACGATAAAGGCGTATCCAACTGGATTTTGGGCGATGTTTCCGCATACCTCAACTCTGAAAACATTACCATCAGCGAATTCCCAATTAAACCGGAAAACCTTGGCGAACTGGTAACTTTAACTAAAGACGGTGTACTCAGCAGCAAACTGGCTAAAAAGGTATTTGCCGAAATGTTGAAAGACAGCAGCAAAACCCCGAAACAGCTTGTTAAAGAGCTTGGTTTGGAACAGGTAAGCGACGAAGGCGCTATTGCCGCTATCGTTGACGAAGTTCTGGCTGAAAATCCGCAGTCCGTTGCCGATTACAAAGCAGGCAAAGATAAAGCTATCGGCTTCCTTGTTGGCCAGGTAATGAAAAAATCCCGCGGCAAAGCAAACCCGGGCATGGTAAACAAACTGCTGAAAGAAAAAATGCAGTAAAGGATATTTTATGAAACGCGATTTTGAATTTGAAGGCAGCGGCTTTGGTTATTTATGGCTCTGCATCTGGACAACGGTGCTGACCTTTCTGACCTTCGGGCTGTTCTTTCCCTGGGCGTACAGCGCGCAGCAGCGCTGGATATGCAGCAATACTTATGTAAACGGACGCCGTCTGCGCTTTGACGGAACAGGCTTTGGCTTTTTCTTTCAATGGCTTGTGATAATGGTTTTAACCACCATTACTTTCGGCATCTATATTCCGTGGGGCTACTGCCAGTTTAAACGCTGGGAAACCCGCAACACAGTATTTGACGATTAATTACGCCTTAATAAAACGGCAGGTTCGTGATGAGCCTGCCGTTTTTTGTATGCTTTTATGGTTTGCAAAGTTTAACGGCGGCAGGATTAATGCCAAAGGCGGCGAATTTAAGCAGTAACAGCAAAATTAAAGGAGGATAGCTAATGCGTAAAATTATTAAAGACTATCTGGCGAAAGAATACGACAACTATGTAAAAGATTTGGAAACGCTGACCAATATCGACAGCGGTAACGGCGATTTGGAAGGCACAACGGAAGCCAATAAATTTGTGGCTGCAAAGATGGAAGCACTTGGTGCGGAAACTGAGTTCCGTTATAATGACCGCGCCTGCCATTTAATTTCCCGCCTTAAAGGCAAAGGCACGCAGACAGTGCTTTTGGTTGCGCATGTAGATACGGTGTTTAAACGCGGCGAAGCTGCCAAACGGCCTTTCTGCGTTGATGAAAACGGTTTTGCCTGGGGCCCCGGCGTTGGCGATGACAAAGCAACCGTAATGGAAGTTATTTATGGATTGCAGGCACTGAAAGAAGCAGGCTTTGACGATTATAATGAAATTATTTATTACACCAACGGCGAAGAAGAAGGCGGCAGCCCGACGGCAGAAGGCATTGTGGCTGAACTTTCGCAGCAGGCTGATTTTGCCGTAATTATGGACGTTGCGCGCCCGAACTGGGGCATTGTAACCCAGCGTAAAGGCAACGCTAAATATAAAATTACCGTTACCGGCAAGGGCGGGCATCACGGCAACGCATCACAGTGCTGCGCCAATGCCATTCACCAGCTTGCCTATACCATTACCGAACTGCATAAACTGGCAAGCCCCATGCCCGGCAATCCGGAAGATTTTACCGCCAAAGCACTGGAAGAGCGCGGCATTACCGACAGCGGTCAGTTTATTCCGCCCAACACCGTCAACGTCGGCGTTATCGGCAGCACCAACGATAAAATCAGCGTAATTCCGGGCGATGCTTACTGCGAAGTAAACGTACGCTGCTTTGAAGTTGCTGAACAGCAGCGCCTTGATGCGGCAATTAAAGCTCTGGCAGATAAAATCGTTATCGCCGGCACCAAAGTGGAAGTTACCGGCGGCATCGTAACCGGACCGATGGAAAAAACTCCTGCCGTGCAGAAAATGATTGACGTTTACAGCAGCGTTGTTGCGGAAGAATTCGGCGGCAAAGTAAATGAATGGGTAGCAGGCGGCTTAACCGACGGCAACCGCACCGCAAAATTCATTCCGACACTTGATGCTTTAGGCGTAGAAAACTACGATGAGCATACAGACCATGAATCGGTAGATTTAAAAACTGCCGTACCGCGTACCGCAGCTTTTGCCATTACCCTGGCAGAACTTTTAAAAACCGGCGTTAAATAAGGCGTTAATATCAGTTTTTGCCGCTGTTATTTAATTTGTATGTGTTTTCTTTGTGAAATAGCTCCTAAAGTGTAAGAAAGTTTACAAAAATAATTTCTACTATTTTAGTAGGACTATTGCTATTTACCTTTAAAGAGCGTATAATTAAATTATAGAAGCAATAAGCTTTGACAATTTAATAGTAAAACTTAGACGGACATATTTTTTAACCGAGACATTTCCTTCAAAAGTTATTTAGAAGGAAATGTCTTTTTTTATACCGGAAAAGGAGTATAACAATGAAAAAACAATATAAATTTTTAACAACAGGAACAATAATGGCATTACTTATTATCGGTATTGCGCCTTATGCGTATGCGCAGGATTTAAACGGTACTGATAACGGCAAGCTGGCAGAAGTAAGCGACGGCATGAATTATGGGCATGTATACGGTACAGCGGACGGTACGCCGGACCCCGGAACATGGAAGTTTGAAGATGCTGCGGCAGAAGGCGGCAGCGTAAAAATGAACGGCGGACTGGTTTTTAATATGTACGGCGGCACGGCGTATACATTCGCCAGCCGTAAGGCAGATACCATAGCTAACGGCAACACGGTCGATATCAGCGGCGGTAAAGTTGATATAGCGGTTTATGGCGGTATGGCAAATGGCTACAAAACAGAAGCCTCCGGCAATACCATTAATATCAGCGGCGGCGAAATTGGCATTGATGACACAATCAGATACGCAGTTGTAGGCGGCTGGGCAAACAGTCTTGGCAAAGATGGCGGCGCCCATGCCAAAGCCAATAACAATACGGTTTTAATCACGGGCGGCGTTTTAAACAGCGGCATCTACGGCTCGTTTGTGCAGGGCTATGATACGGAACAGTTTGAATCTGACAACAACACTATTAGCATCGGCGGTGATGCTAAAGTAAATGGTGATGTATACGGTGCCTATATTTTTGCTAAAAATTATGAAACCGGAATGGAAGTTAAAACAGGCAGTGCCAATGATAATAAAATTATTATCGGCGGCAATGCTGATATTGCCGGTGCCAGACTGCATGGTTCCAATATCTCCGGCAAGGGTAATGAACTGATAATTAACGGCTGGCATGGCAAGGTTGCTTCCGTAGACGGATTTAACGCAATACGTTTTAATGATGTTAAATGGGAGGATAACGGTACTGTTGTTAACATAAATGACGGCAGTGCAGCCGATTTGCATGGTACGGAAGTTGATGCAGGGCATATCCATTTTACAAACAGCAAAGAAATAAATGCCAACGAACGGATAGTTTTAATTCATTCTGAAAATGATGCGCATGAATTTGATGATGTAAAAATACAGTCCGGCGGCTTTACGGCAGGCGTTGCGGCAGAAGGCAGCGGCGAAGCGGTTTTGCAGAACGGTGATTTGGTGTACAAAATTACCGGCATAAACACGGCCAGGCAAACTAATCTTGTTGCCGAAAACCGCGCCGTGGCAGCGGCGTTTGTAAACCAGGGTACGGATTTAATCAGCGACAGCCTGGATACTTTAAGCCGTGATGATAATTACGGCGTTAAAACATTTGCCGCCGTGCATGGCAACAGCAGTAAATATGACGTGAACAGCGATTTAAAAATTAACGGCTGGAGCACTATCGTAGGTGTTGGCAATTCTGATAAGTTTGCAGACGGCGATGAGTTTAGCTGGGGTGTGTTCTATGAAAACGGCAGCGGCAATTACCGTACTTATAACGAGTTCAACGATGAATTTTTCCGCGGCGACGGCAGCCTTGTTTATAATGGCGGTGGCATTGCGGCGCGTTATGAAAACGCAGACGGCGTTTATACGGAAGGTTCGCTCCGTGCCGGTATGTTAAAAAGCGAAATGGATAACGCTCTGCGTGACGGCAGCGGCAATAACTACGGTTATGAAAGTGACAGCGCTTATTACGGAGCGCATATCGGCGTAGGCAAAATAATCAGCATAAGCGAAAACAGCGATTTGGATGTGTATGGCAAGTTCTTCCATACCTACACTGAAGGCGACAGCTTTACCGTAGCAAACGATAAGTTTGAGTTCGACAGCATTACGAGTGACCGCCTGCGTATCGGCGCAAGGGTTAACACCAATAAGGCAAAGGCTTTCAGCACTTACTATGGATTAGCATATGAATACGAATTTAACGGCGATGCCGAAATGCGTGCGCAAAACCTTGCAGCGCCCACACAAAGCCTGCAAGGCAGCAGCTATATGGCAGAACTTGGCTTTAACTATCAGCCCACGCCTGAAAGCCCGTGGAACTTTGATTTAAACATGCGCGGCTATGCCGGTGAACGCGAAGGCGCAAGCTTTAACGTGCAGGCAACATATACATTTTAAGTGAAGGAAATTTAGAACATAAAAAATGAAATAAAAAAGATGGCATCTTATGATGCCATCTTTTTATAATGTCGTATCGCGGAACAACTGGTTTATCATTTGCCTGCTGCCGATAATCCAGAGAATATCGCCGTTGTTAATAACAAATGAAGCATCGGGGTCTAAAATTGTGTAGTTGCCGCGTTCAAGTCCCAGTGCCAGCCATTTGCCTTTAGACAGTGTATCGGATTTTTTCAGCGTGCTTTTGGCAAGCGGTGAGGCGGATGTTATTGGCATTGCATAGCAAAGAAGCTGTTCGTGTTCTTTGCGGTTATCTGCTTCCTGCTGCAAAAACTGGTGCAGCGTAACAGGTTCGGCAATTTTGTTAAGCCCCAGGCCCATATTTTTTATTGCAGCGTCAAAAGTGCGCAGTACATGCAGCGGCGCGGTAATTAAAAGTTTATCGCCGGCGCGCAGTACGGTATGCCCGGAAGGTATCGGCTGGTAGCCATGGGAATTGTGTATTTCGATAACAAAAATTTTGTAAATGCGGTGCACATCAAGGCGGCGGATACTCCAACCAACCCAGGGCGAGCTTTCTGTAATTTCGTAACCGCAGGTGTAAAGTTTTTCATCAAGCCACATGCCATGCCGTGCAGAAGCACGTTTTTGGGCGGCTGCTGCCAGATTTTCGGCGTTGAGGTTGATTAAAAACTGCGATTCGATTTGCAGATAACGGCTGACAAGGTAATCTGACGAATAAATTAGTTTTGCCAGCACTACTGCGGCGATAATGGCTAAACTGATATGCAGACCAAGCATGGAGGTGAACACCTGCATGATAAAGAACATGCCGATAGCGGCCTTAACAAACATTAAAACAAGTATCAGCAGGCGGTTACTGCGTTTTTGGAACCAGAGCCCGGCGACAAGGTCGCGCCTGCCAAGGCGGCTGACCATAAGCGCTGCCAGAAAAGGTGACATAAACAGCAAAGTAGCCGCAGCGGCTGTAAAATTACTGATGGGAGCCTGTAAATATTTCTGGCAGTACGGAAGAATTGTATGCGTGCCGATGTATGAAATAAAAATTAAAATTACGGCGTAAATAATGATGCGGGTAAAGTAAATCTGCAAAAAGTTTTTCCAGTCGCTCTGCTGGGTGCTGCCTTTGTTATCGCGGTGGGCTTCAATAAGCATAACAGCCGTTTTTTTAGGCAGGCGGCGCAGCAGTTTGCGGTAAACTTTGCCGGCATTAAGTAAAACATGCGGCGTTAAAAAGATAGTAACCACGGAAACCGTAACGAATACCGGATATAAAAAGCTGCTGGTTAAGCCGTAGCCGGAACCGATATTGGCAACGATGAAGGCAAATTCACCAAGCTGCGTCAGTGCAAAGCCGCACTGCATGCTTGTTTTAAGCGGCTGACCGGAGAGCATGACACCGAGTGATGTAAAAAGGCATTTGCCTAAAATCAGCGTTAATGAAAGCGCGATAATAGTTGGAAAATTGCTGCTGACAACGGAAGGGTCTACCATCATGCCGACAGATACGAAGAAAATGCCGGAGAATAAATCTTTAACCGGTTCAAGCAGCGTTTTGGTACGCTTGGTGTAAATAGTACCGGACAGCAGCGTGCCCATCAAAAATGCGCCGAGTGCAGAGCTGAACCCCATTTTGGAAGCAAGCACAACCATGCTGAGGCATAAGCCGAGCGATACAATGAGCAGCGTTTCGTCATTAAAATATTTGCGTGTCTGTTTAAAGAAACTGGGCAGAAAATAAATGCCGATAATAAAGCAAATAATAAGGAAGAACGCCAGCAGGCCAATGCTTTGCAGCATGGACATCGCCGAAATGGCGCTGCCCGCAGCGGCAACGGTGGAAAGTACAACCATCATAATAATGCCGGAAATATCTTCCAGTACCAAAATGCCGAAAGCAATGGGCGCGAAGGCTTTTTTCAAAAGATTAAGTTCGCCGAGCGTTTTGCTGACAACGGCGGTGGAACTCATGGTAAGCATGCAGCCGGTAAAAATGCTGTCCGTAATGCTCCAGCCCAAAAGCTGGGCGCAGGCAAAGCCAAGGCAGGCAATGCCGGTAAATTCTGTTACGGCAGCAATAATTGACGTGTTGG
>USHB01000010.1 GCA_900554395.1 uncultured Phascolarctobacterium sp. | reverse complement strand
CGCTCGGCATGGCTTCTTTTATTGTAGCGGCAGCCATGCTTATAATTTCCTTGTTTTATGACCGCAGGCAGATAAACGCCGGTACAATCGTGTATCAAATTATATATAGTTTTTTCGTTGATGTATTTGCCAAAATTAATGTTTATCCAGAACAGGCTTGGCTGCGTTTGGCAGTTATGTGCGTTGGTATTATAATTTTTGCTGCCGGTACAGGTGCTTACGCTGCTGCTGATTTGGGCAAAGGTTCTTATGAGGCGCTTACGTTTTCGCTGGCAGAAAAAAATAACTGGCCCGTCAAAACTGTCCGTACAGCACTGGATGCTTTACTGGTTGTTTCCGGCGTGCTGCTTGGAGGAAAGTTTGGCATATGTACAGTGTTTACTGTTTTGTGTTCGGGAATTGTTATTCAGCGCAGCGCCGAATTTTGCAGTTTGATGCTGGCAAAAGCGGCGCGGAGGGCGAACTAAAATTTGCATGCAGCGGCGGCAAATGATAAAATACGTTTTATAGATTATTTGTTTTTTAGAAAGGAACCCTATGAATAACTGGAACATACACGAAGCAGTTGAATATTATAAAGGGCAGGATGCGCCGCAGAATCAGTTTGCGCTGGTTGAGCTTTTAAAAGAGGTGCAGGAGCATAACGGCGGCGTGCTGACGGATATTGCAGTTGAAGAAATTGCCGCGCTGCTTAATACCAAGGTAACTTTTTTAAACGCCGTTATCAAACGCTATCCCAGTTTAAAACCGGCCTCTGCCCCGCACCGTTTGGAAGTTTGCGGCGGCAAAAACTGCGCCGCTAACGGTTCGGCAGCGCTGCTTAAACATATCAGGCAGGCTTACGGCGTGGAAAACGGCGGCATCAGCGTAAGCGGCGGGTTCAGCTTTGCGGTTTGCGGCTGCCTTAAGCATTGCGGCAAAGGCCCGAACATTAAATGGGACGGCGAAATTTATAACGCAGCAACGCTGCAGCTTATTAAAAAACTGGCAGGCAAATAATTTTTATGGGCGGCAGGCATTTATGAAAATAACAGTTGCATTACTTGCCTTGCTGTGCTACAATATATAAGCGTTAATATCGACATGTTATATATAGTTTTTGGAAAAGTGAGGTGCAAGTGTAATGAAAGAAGGAATCCATCCGAAATACAGTGAAGTTAAAGTTACCTGCGGTTGCGGTAACACCTTTATGACCGGCTCTGTTAAACCGGAACTGCGCGTGGATGTTTGCTCCAAATGCCATCCGTTTTTCACCGGCCAGCAGCGCAATGTAGCAGCCCGCGGCCGTATCGAAAAATTCAACAAACGTTATGGAAAATAATTCACCGACAGCAGAGCGAAAGCTCTGCTGTGTTTGTATATGGAGTTTTTTGAGGGAACATTATGAATAAGAAACCGAATGTCGGCGGGCAGGCTGTTATTGAAGGCGTAATGATGCGCGGCAAAACGCACGTTGCCGTTGCCGTAAGGCAGCCGGACGGCGAAATTTCCGTTGATGTACGCCCGGTAAACAGCATTTCCGACCGTTATCCTATATTAAAAAAGCCGTTTCTGCGCGGCGTTGTATCGCTTGTTGAATCGCTTGTCATGGGCATGAAGGCTCTGGCATATTCGGCGCAGGTATCCGGCGAAGAAGACGAAAAACTTGATTCCAAGGAAATGGCGCTTACCATTGCTGTATCGGCTGGTCTTGCCATTTTGCTCTTTATTGTTATTCCCACATGGTCGATGCGTTTTATAACGGATATTACACAGGACCATATGGCGCTGAACCTGGCGGAAGGCGTTTTGCGCATGGCAATTTTTCTTGCCTATATAGCTGCCATTTCTTCCATGAAGGATATTCAGCGCGTGTTCCAGTACCACGGTGCGGAACACAAAACCATTTATACTTATGAAGCGGGCCTGCCCTTAAAGGTAGAAAACGTGCGCCCGTTCAGCACGCTGCACCCACGCTGCGGCACTAACTTTTTGATGATTGTCATGCTCATAAGCATGTTTATCTTTACTTTTTTAGGCTGGCCTAATTTGCTGGAGCGCATTGCTTCGCGCATTTTGCTGATGCCGGTAATTGCGGGCGTAAGCTATGAACTTATCCGCTACGCCGGCGCGCATGCAGATAACCCGATAGTGCGCTTTGCCATTACTCCGGGGCTTTTGCTGCAAAAACTTACCACCCGCCAGCCGGATGACAGCCAGATTGAAGTGGCGATTGCTTCATTAAAAGCAGTTGTGCCGCCGGAAGATTTGGCGCAGGAAGAAGAAGCTTGCCCGGAAGGGAAACTGACAGGAGAACTCAATGCTGGATAAATTACAGGCACTTGAAGATAAATATTTGGATTTGGAAGCTAAAATAAGCGACCCGGACGTTATTGCCAACCAGACGGAGTGGCAGAAATACGCCCGCGCGCATGCCAAGCTGACGGATGTTGTAACAGCTTACCGCGAGTATAAAATACTTGCCAAAGCGCGCGAGGAAGCGGAAGAAATTATTGCTGACGGCAGCGATAAGGAACTGGCGGCAATGGCGCAGGATGAGCTGAAGGAACTTAAACCGCAGCTTGAAGAATATGAACAGAAGCTGAAAATTCTGCTTTTGCCTTCCGACCCCAACGATGATAAAAACGCGATTGTGGAAATCCGCGGCGGCGCGGGCGGCGAAGAAGCGGCATTGTTTGCTGGCGTGTTGTTCCGCATGTATCAGCATTATGCCGAAAGCAGGCGCTGGCAGCTTGAAATTTTGGATGCCAGCCCGACGGAACTGGGCGGCTTTAAAGAAGTTGTGTTTCAGTTAAGCGGGGCAGGCGTTTACGGCCGCATGAAGTTTGAAAGCGGCGTACACCGCGTACAGCGCGTGCCGGAAACCGAATCGCAGGGGCGCGTGCATACTTCTACCGTTACGGTGGCTGTGCTGCCGGAAGCAGAAGAAGTAGATATTCAAATTAATCCTGCCGATTTAAGAATTGATACTTACCGTGCAGGCGGCGCAGGCGGCCAGTACGTTAATAAAACCGAATCGGCAGTGCGTATTACGCATATCCCAACGGGTATTGTGGCGCAGTGCCAGGATGAAAAATCGCAGCTTAAAAACCGCGAAAAATGTATGCGTGTGCTGCGCAGCCGCGTTTTGGAAATGGAACAGGAAAAACAGCGTGCTGCAACGGCGCAGGACCGTAAAAGCCAGGTTGGCACGGGCGACCGCAGCGAACGCATCCGTACCTATAACTATCCACAGGGGCGCGTAACAGACCACCGCATTGGGCTTACGCTGCACCGTCTGGATGCCGTGCTTAACGGCGATTTGGATGAAATTTTGGATGCGCTTATTACAGCGCGGCAAAGTGAGCAGCTTCAGCAGGTGAAATAAAATGACAGCAAAACCTATATGGACTATTGCCAGGGTGCTGGATTGGACGAAGCAGTATTTCGCAGACAAAGGGTTGGAAAATCCCCGCCTTGATGCTGAAATACTGCTTTGTTCCGTTTTACAGTGCCAGCGTATAACTTTATATGTACATTTTGACCAGCCGCTGGAAGAACATGAACTTGCACAGTACCGCGGCTATGTGGCGCGCCGTGCGGCGGCAGAGCCATTAGCTTATATTTTGGGCAGCCGCGCTTTTATGAAGTACGATTTTAAAGTAACGCCGGATGTTTTGGTGCCGCGTCCCGAAACGGAGCTGTTGGTGGAGTGCGCGGCAAAACTTGCCGGTTTTATTGAAAAGCCGCAGATTCTTGATATTGGCACCGGCAGCGGTGCGATAATAGTATCGCTTTTGGATATGCTGCCCGAAGCGCACGGCACTGCTGTTGACGTATCGCCCGGGGCGCTTGCGGTTGCCAAAGAAAACGCAAAGCAGATTGGCGTTGATAACAGGCTTGTTTTTGTGCGCAGCGATTTATACGCTGCTTTGCCGCAGGACGCAAAGTTTGATGTAATAATTTCCAACCCGCCTTATATACCCAGCGCCGATATTGCCGGGCTTGCGGCAGACGTAAGGCGCGAACCGCGGCTTGCGCTTGACGGCGGCGCGGACGGGCTTAATTTTTACCGACGCATTATTGCCGGTGCGCCCAAATACTTAAATGAAGGCGGTTTCCTGGCGTTTGAAATTGGCATTCACCAGGGCGAAGCCGTGGCTGCTTTATGCAAAAAGGCAGGCTTTGGCGTTGTGGCAGTGCGCCGCGATTATGCAGGCATAGAGCGCATGGTTTTTGCAGCGAAAGAAGGAACAACTTATGCAGACACGTTATTGGAACTTGCAAAATGATACGGATGGGGTAATGCTGCGCGAAGCGGCAGAACTTTTGCGCCGCGGCGAGGCAGTGGCTTTTCCGACGGAAACGGTATACGGTCTTGGCGCAGACGGGCTGAACGGCACGGCAGTGCGTAAAATTTTTGAAGCCAAAGGCCGCCCGAGCGACAACCCTTTGATTTTGCATATTGCCGATAAAAAAGATATTTTAAAACTCACAACAGGCCTTACAAAACAGGCTGAAATTTTAATTGATAAATTCTGGCCGGGTCCGCTGACGGTAATTGTTGCCAAAAGCAGCATTGTGCCGGACGAAGTAAGCGCCGGGCTTGATACGGTGGCGGTGCGCATGCCGTCGCATCAGGTGGCTGCACAGCTTATCCGCCTTGCGGGTACGCCCGTTGCCGCGCCTTCGGCAAATTTATCCGGCAAACCCAGCCCGACTGATGCGGAAACGGTGCTTGCCGATATGCAGGGGCGCATTGCGGGCATTATCGACGGCGGCGTCTGCGAAGTTGGCGTGGAATCTACCATTGTCGATACAACAGGTGCTGTGCCTGTTATACTCCGCCCGGGCGGAATAACGCGCGAACAGCTTGAAGAAGCCGTTGGGCATGTAGAGCTTGACCCTGCGCTTGCCGGTGCGGAAACCTTAAAACCGCGCGCACCGGGAATGAAATACCGTCACTATGCGCCAAAAGCTAAAATGTATGTGGTGGAAGGCGAAACGCTTGCGCTGCTGCCGCAGTTTGCCAGAGAAGCGGCAAAATTTACGCCGGTAGCCGTTATTTGCAGCGCCAAAACAGCAGAAACCATGCACCGTGCGGAAAACCTGCACATTTTAAACTGGGGCGATAGCAAAACGGAACTTGCAGTTAAGCTGTACCGCCTGCTGCGCCGCTGCGATAAACTAGGTGTGGGGCTGATACTTGCTGAAGGCGTAACGGAAGACGGCATAGGGCTTGCAGTTATGAACCGTATGCGCAAGGCCGCCGGACGGCAGGGTTTAACCAGCGGCGATATTAATGCATTGTTAAAAAACAGTACGCAACTTAAAAGTTTTGTGTTAAAATAAACTTATACTAAATATAGGACAGAGGGTGACTGTAATGAAAATCGCAATGGGAAGCGATCACGGCGGTATCCATCTTAAAAACCATTTAAAAGATTATTTAACCCAAAAAGGGTATGAAGTGCTTGACAAAGGCACCTATACCGAAGAATCCTGCGATTATCCTGATTATGCGGAAAAAGTAGGCAAAGCCGTAACCGGCGGCGAAGCGGAACTTGGCATACTTGTCTGCGGCACCGGTCTTGGCATTTCCATAGCTGCCAATAAAATTAAAGGCGTGCGCGCAGCAGTTTGCGGCGATGTGTACAGCGCAAAAATGAGCCGCGAACACAACAACGCCAATATTTTGGCATTGGGCGAGCGCGTAACAGGCGTAGGCCTTGCCGAAATGATTGTTGACGTATGGCTGGCAACCGAATTTGCAGGCGGACGCCATGCACGCCGCGTCGATAAGATTATGGCGCTGGAGGCGGAATAATAATGCAGAAGGAAGAACTTGCCGCCGAAGCGGAACGCGCAGTTGAAGAACTGATTTCCGTAAGCGGCATTAAGCCCGGCAGGGTACTTGTTGTAGGGTGCAGCACCAGCGAAATAGTTGGCGGCAAAATCGGCACCTGCGGCTCGGAAGAAGCGGCGGCAGCCGTATTCGGCAGCATTTATAAATGCGCAAAAGCGCATGGCTTATATCTTGCCTTTCAATGCTGCGAGCATTTAAACCGCGCTTTGGTAACGGAACGCGAAGCTATGGAAAAATTCGGGTGGGAAGAAGTTACCGTCCGCCCCATGCCGCACGCAGGCGGTTCCATGGCAACTGAGGCTTACAATAAATTTGCTGACCCCGTTGTGGTGGAAAGCATTAAAGCCGATGCCGGTATTGATATAGGGCAGACCTTAATCGGCATGCACCTTAAACGCGTGGCCGTACCTGTGCGCCTTGCGCAGAAAACCATCGGCGCAGCGCTTGTAACGGCGGCACGCACACGTCCGCCCCTTATCGGCGGCGAGCGCGCGCACTACCCCGAAAACCGTTAAGTTTTACATTAAATATATGGAGGGACTACAATGAATTTAGAAAAACTCGCAGTATGCGACCCTGAAATTGCTGCGGCAATGGGCGAAGAGCTCGGACGCCAGCGCAACAAAATTGAGCTGATTGCTTCCGAAAACTTCGTCAGCCCCGCAGTTATGGAAGCCATGGGCAGTGTGCTGACCAACAAATATGCGGAAGGCTACCCCGGACACCGTTATTACGGCGGCTGCGAATACGTTGACAAGGTTGAAACCCTTGCCATTGAACGCGCCAAAAAACTTTTCGGCGCAGAACATGCCAACGTACAGGCACATTCCGGCGCTAATGCCAACACCGCAGTTTACTTTGCCTTTTTGCAGCCGGGCGATACCATTATGGGCATGAATCTCGCTCAGGGCGGCCATCTTTCCCACGGTTCACCGGTTAATATTTCCGGCAAATACTATAAAGTAGTCCCTTACGGCGTTACGCACGAAACCGAACGCATTGATTATGACGAATTTGAACGCATTGCCAAAGAAGCGCAGCCTAAACTGATTGTAGCTGGCGCAAGCGCTTATCCGCGCGTAATTGATTTTGAACGCATGGCAGACATTGCCCATAGCGTTGGCGCTATTTTTATGGTAGATATGGCGCACATTGCAGGGCTTGTTGCCGCAGGCCTGCATCCCAGCCCGGTGCCTTATGCCGATGTTGTTACCACTACCACGCACAAAACCCTGCGCGGACCCCGCGGCGGCCTTATTTTGTGCAAGGAAAAATACGCAAAACAAATCGATAAGGCAATTTTCCCTGGCGTGCAGGGCGGCCCGCTGATGCACGTTATCGCAGCCAAAGCCGTTGCTTTGGGCGAAGCGCTGAAACCGGAATTTAAAGAATACGCACAGCAGATAATCAACAACTGCAAAGCACTGGCAGAAGGTTTAACCGCAGAAGGCTTCCGCCTGGTATCCGGCGGCACCGATAACCACCTGCTTCTGGTTGACGTGCGCGGACAGAAAATGACCGGCAAAACGGCAGAACACCTTCTGGACGAAGTTGGCGTAACCTGCAATAAAAACACCATTCCGTTTGACCCCGAAAGCCCGTTTGTTACCAGCGGCATCCGTCTCGGCACTGCTGCCGTAACCACCCGCGGCTTTAAAGAAGACGATATGAAAGAAGTTGCAGCCATTATCGGGCTTGTGCTTAACAACCCCGAAGACGCTGCCAAACAGGCAGAAGCAGCACAGCGCGTTGCCGTTCTCTGCGCTAAATATCCCATGTATCCTGAGCTGTAAAAGATTTCCTGAATAAAATAAGGAGGAGATTTGCATGCAGATAACCGTTGTAGAACATCCTTTAATTAAACACAAACTTTCCAAAATGCGCGATGCGCAGACTACTTCCCGCGATTTCCGCGAATGGCTGGACGAAATTGCCATGCTGATGACCTACGAAGTAACGCGCGACCTGGAACTTGACGAAGTGCCGGTAATGACGCCGATTTGCGAAACCACCGGCTACAAACTGCACAATAATATTGTTGTAGTTCCTATCCTGCGCGCAGGCCTTGGGCTTTTAAGCGGCGTGCTGCGCATGATTCCTAACGCGCATGTAGGGCATATCGGTTTGTACCGCGATGAAGAAACCCTTGAACCGCATGAATATTACTGCAAAATTCCGCCCGACAAAGACCCGATTACCATTGTTGTTGACCCGATGCTGGCAACCGGCGGCAGCGCAGAAGCAGCCATTACCATGCTTAAAGCGCGCGGGCTGAAAAATATCCGCTTTATGTGCCTTGTAGCAGCGCCTGAAGGCGTTGAGGTGCTGAACAAAGCGCATCCTGACGTTAAAGTTTACACCGCATCGCTGGATGAAAAACTGAACGAGCACGGCTATATCGTACCGGGCCTCGGTGATGCCGGCGACCGTATTTTCGGCACGAAATGACAACCGAAGCAAGACCCGACTGGGACCATTACTTTATGGAAATTGCCCGCGTTGTCAGCAAACGCAGCACCTGCCTGCGCCGCAGCGTTGGCGCGGTAATTGTTAAAAACAGGCAGATTGTGGCAACAGGCTATAACGGCACGCCTTCCGGATTGGAGCACTGCGCCGTTACGGGCTGCCTGCGCGAGCAGCTTAAAGTACCCTCCGGCAAAATGCACGAACTGTGCCGCGGCATTCACGCTGAGCAAAATGCGGTAATACAGGCTGCCTACCACGGTGTTTCCGTAAACGGCGGCACGCTTTACTGCACGCACCAGCCCTGCGTGGTCTGCACTAAAATACTCATCAACGCCGGTATTAAACGCATAGTTTACGCCAATCCCTATCCGGATAAGCTGGCAGAAGACATGCTTAAAGATTCCAAAATGGAAATAACCGTTCTGGACAGTGAAAACTGAAAACCAAAATAAAAAACAGCAGCGTTTTAACGCTGCTGTTTTTGTTTGTGCCGCTATTGCTTTTTCCATCAAACGCTGTTAGAATATTACGGCACGGCGATTGATGAACCGGTTTTCCACTCCACAAGAGTGGGGGGTGGTACTATGACGGTGTTTGAAGCATTATCTTTGATGATTGCTTTTGCTACTCTCGTAGTGCTCATTCTTTCATTTCGTAAATAACGGCATGAAAAAAACCGTATAACAAACGGTTACACGGCTTCCTTCTAACTTAAAATTAGAACAGGGAAAACCGATGTGGCCAAACATCAGTCTCCGTGCTTTTATTATACAATGCCGGCGTTAAAATTTCAAGGCAGTAAATTGCGCACGCCGCTGCGGTGTTTTTTGTAACTTTTCTGCAAAAAAATTTAAAAAAGTTTTTCAAACAGCGTTTTTTTTGATATACTATTAACGATAATCTGAATTATTTCAAGCAACTCTAAAACTGAATTTGAATTCCGGCTTTTTAGCCTCGAGGTGGGACATTGCAAGTGTATATTTTAGCATTTATCATAGCTCTTTTAGCCAGCTGGATTTTGACACCGTATGTAAAAAAACTGGCATTCCGCATCGGCGCTCTCGACAAACCGGACGGACGCAAGGTTCATCACGGCATAATGCCGCGTTTGGGGGGCCTTGCTATTTATTTGGCGTTCGTTATTGCCGTGTTTGCCACCATGCACATTACGCGCGATATTATGGCGCTGCTTTTGGGCGGTACGCTTATCGTTATTGTTGGCATTTTGGATGACAAATACCAGCTTCCGGCCAAAGTAAAACTGCTGGGGCAGATTGCGGCGGCATTGGTGCTGGTGCTGTTTGATATTAAAATTGAATGGCTTAACAATCCGTGGGGCGGTTATTTTTACCTTGAATATTTATCAATACCGCTGACGCTTTTCTGGATTGTAAGTTTTACCAACGTTGTAAACCTTATGGATGGGCTTGACGGACTGGCAGCCGGTGTTTCCGGCATTGCTTCCGTAACGGTTATACTGGTTGCCCTGCAGCAGGGTTTTTACCCGGTTGCCGTTATTACGGCGGCGCTTGCAGGCGGCATTATCGGTTTTATCCGTTACAATTTTAACCCGGCAAGCATCTTTATGGGCGATACCGGCAGTATGTTTATCGGCTATATGCTGGCGGCAATTTCCATTTTCGGCGCGGTAAAAAGTGCGGCAACCATTGCGCTTTTGGTGCCTGCCGTTGCTTTGGGCCTGCCTATTATGGATACTGCTTTTGCCATTGTGCGCCGCTACACCAACGGACGCCCTATTTTTCAGCCCGATAAAGGCCATTTGCACCACCGCCTGCTTGCAATGGGCCTCAGCCAGAAACAGGCAGTGCTTTTAATGTATGTAATCAGCGCAGTGCTCGGCATTGCGGCTATTCTCTTAACGGAAGTTGACGGCTACCTTGCTGCCGGCATTATTGCCTGCATTATATCCGGCGTAGCGGTAGGCGCTAAAAAGATAGGCATTTTAAACGACAGATAGGAGTGGGTTTGATGGCAAAATTAAAGGTAATGACAGTTTTCGGCACACGTCCGGAAGCTATAAAAATGTGCCCGCTGGTTTTGGAAATGCGCAAGCATCCGGATGAAATTGAACCGCTGGTGGCTGTAACCGCACAGCACCGCGAAATGCTCGACCAGGTACTGCACCTTTTTGGCATTACTCCCGACTACGATTTAAACATAATGAGCGCCGGGCAGACTTTATATGATGTTACGGAAAAAGCCCTGCGCGGCTTGCAGAAGGTTTTGGAAGAAGCCAAACCGGATTTGGTTCTGGTGCACGGCGATACTACTACAACCTTTGCAGGCGCACTGGCTGCGTTTTATGCGCAGGTTCCCGTTGGCCATGTGGAAGCAGGCTTGCGTACAGGCAATAAATATTCTCCCTTCCCGGAAGAAATGAACCGCAAATTAACCGGCGCCCTGGCAGATTACCACTTTGCCCCTACTGCAACAAGCAAAGCCAACCTGCTGCGCGAGAATGTACCGGAAGCCAACATTACCGTAACCGGCAACACCGTTATAGATGCTTTGAAAACCACGGTTAAACCGGATTACCGTTTTGACGATGATAACCTGCACGAAGTTCTGGAAAGCGGCAAACGCCTCATTTTAATGACTACGCACCGCCGCGAAAACCTTGGCGAACCGATGCGCCATGTTTACAAAGCTCTGTGCGAAGTGCTGCGCACCCACAGCGATGTGGAAGCAATCTTTCCGGTGCATAAAAACCCGAAAGTACGCCAGATTGTCAACGAAGAACTTGGCCATCTGCCGCAGGTGCATTTAATTGAGCCGCTTGATTATGAACCTTTTGCCAACTTGATGGCGCGCGTTGATATTGTGCTTACCGACAGCGGCGGAATACAGGAAGAAGCGCCCGCACTCGGCAAGCCTGTGCTTGTGCTGCGCGATACAACAGAACGCCCGGAAGCAGTAACCGCAGGAACGGTAAAACTTATTGGCACTGCTTACGAAGACGTTTTGCGCGAAACAAACCTGCTTTTGGATAACGCGGAACATTACCGCGCCATGGCCGAAGCCGTTAACCCCTACGGCGACGGCAAAGCATGCGCACGTATTGTGGGCTGCATTTTAAACAAATTCGGCATAAGTGATAAAAATATTACAGAATTTAAGGCTTGAGCCGTAAAAAAACTTGAAAAACGTACGCGTTTTATGTAGAATAGTATAGGCGATTCAAATAAAATTCACAATTTTGTCGAAAATTTGCTATTATAAATTGCAAAGTCACTCCAAATTTTATATAATAAACTTGAAAGCAGGCAAGGGGGCTTTTTATGAACCCTAATATTGCAGCCGTATTACAGGCTTTGGTTTTTGCAACATCAGTAGTTGGCATAATTGGTGCCAACATTTTGGCAGGTTATTTTTTCGGCGAATGGCTGGACGGATTTTTGAATACCGGAAGCAACACCTGCAGGCTGTTGTTTTCTATTGGCGGTGTTCTCACCGCGTTTATGACGATTTTTAAGATGATAAAAAACGATTTGCTGCTTCCATCCAACAAAAACAAACCCGGAAAGGACCAGAAAGATGGAAAATAATATGGTTGCCAGGGTTTATGCGGCATGGAAAAGCGTTATCATCCGCCAGGCTGTTTTTTCGCTAATTGCACTACTTTTTATTATATATTTTTTTAACCTGCAAACTGCCTTTACCTGGCTTATTGGTTTTACCGCCGGGATTTTAGACAGTGTTGTTGTGTTTATGGGTGTAAAAAAAGGGATGAAACATCCCGCCGAGCATGCGCTTGCTATTATGCACCGCAATATGTTCGAACGCATGGCACTCTTATTTTTAATTACCTTCGTTATGTTAAAGCTGGACCTGAATGCAGCAGGGCTGTTTCTCGGGTTTTTGCTTATGCATATATTTTTATTATTAAATTTAATAATCATCACGGCCCGCAACCCTAAAAAAGCGGCAGACGTGAAGAAAGGAGAGTGACAGAATGGGAAATGTTGAAGCGGAAGCAAGCAATGAAATTATTCATTACATGCCAACGGAGATTTTTGATGGCGTAGTAGTTAACATGCAGTCCATTTACATGTCCTGGCTGGCAATGGTTATTGTTATGGTCATTGTATTTGCTGCTACCAGAAACCCCAAGCTGGTACCGTCCGGTATCCAGAATATTACGGAAATGCTGATTGACTGGTTAAGCGACCTGATGAACAAAAACCTGGGCACTGAGGGAACCCGCAAGGTTGCACCCTTTATTATTACCTTGTTCCTGTACCTGTTTATTTCTAACGAAATAGGCCTTTTGCCGCAGGTAGGCGTACATTTCACTTCTCCGACAAACGACGTCAACGTAACGCTTGGTATGGCGATTATGGTTTCGCTTACCGTTTACGTTTTAGGTGTTGCGCGCCACGGGCTTGGTTATTTTAAACACTTCATCCAGCCTTCGGTTTTGTTCCTTCCGCTGAATATTTTGGAAGAACTTTCCAAACCTCTTACCATGGCCCTTCGTCTATTCGGTAACATCCTCGCAGGCGAAATTTTACTTATCGTATTATATATGCTTGCACCGTGGATTGTTCCGGAACTTTGGGTTGGCTTCAGCCTTGTGGTTGGTTTCTTGCAGGCATTCATCTTTACAATGCTGACATTAACCGCCATTGCTCCTGTATTCAGGGCACATCACTAAAACCCCAGCGGTTTTAGCTTATTAACTCTGTTTCAAATTAATTTTATATAATTTGAAAAAATTTAAAAAACATGTATTTGAAAGGATGTATCTGAAAATGACTGAAAACGCTATTATTATCGCAACCTCCGTACTCGCAGCTGCTATCATCGGTGTAGGTGCTTCTCTCGGCGCTACCAAAGGCGACTCCGCTGTTGCTTCCAAAGCTCTGGAATGCATGGCTCGTCAGCCGGAACAGGCTTCCACCTTCCAGGTTAACATGCTTATCGGTATCGGCCTTGTAGAATCTATTCCTATTATCGCTTCCGTTATCGCTATCGTACTTGTATTTGCTAAC
Organism: uncultured Phascolarctobacterium sp.; assembly: GCA_900554395.1. GTDB lineage: Bacteria > Bacillota > Negativicutes > Acidaminococcales > Acidaminococcaceae > Fusicatenibacter_A. The sequence goes on along the minus strand of USHB01000010.1, from coordinate 3,016 downwards.
CCGTTCTTAGGCTAATTTTGACTACGCGACAAGGATTTGGAGAGAAAAAGGAGAGTGCTATAATTGGCTGATATTAATGCAACACTTATTGCGCAAATCCTGAACTTTCTTGTTCTTTTGGCAATCCTCGCGAAGTTTGCTTACAAACCGTTGCTTAATGTAATGGAAGAACGCCGCAACCGCATTGCAAATGATTTGGATTCCGCAGAACAGACAAGACTCCAGGCTGAACAGCTTAAAGCCGAATACGAAAAAATGATTGCCGACGCACGCAGCGAAGCAACCGCTATCGTAGAACGCGCTACCAAAGTTGCCCAGAACCTGCACGATGATCTTGTTGAACAGGCACGTGTGGAAAAAGAAGAAATGATTGCAAGTGCCAAAGAACAAATTGAAGCGGAGAAAAAACAGGCTATGCTTGATATCCGCTCGGAAGTTATCGCACTTAGCACAGTAATTGCCGGTAAAATTATCGACGCAAAATTGGATTCTGCCAAAGATCAGGAACTGGCAGTTTCGGTTACGGACGAAGTTTTAAAAGAACGCAATTAAATAATAGTGTGATGGGGATTATGGGTAACCCTATTTGTTGTTTCTAATTTATAAATAAGACTAGTACGGAGGTGATTGATACAGATGGAGAACGAAAACTCTTTTGCATTAATTAGAAAATGCCTTATCGGTTTTGAGTTTGATTTGGAAAAAGTTCCTTATGACAACCTCATCGACGATAAGATGGTTGCTGTTAAAGTAGTAACCGCAAAACGTCTCACTGTATCTGAATATGAATCTGTTTCCGTAATTCTGGCTGATAAACTTGGCAAAGACGTATATCTTGAAAAAGTTATTGACCCCGAAATTATCGGCGGCGTTATTGTCAAAATCGGCGATGAAGTTTATGACGCAAGTTCCAGACGCCAGCTTGAAAAAATCACTGACGAAATGGAAACTGTTGATTTAGACGGAAAAACGATTGGCGAAGCTAAAGAACTTACTCAGAGCTTGAATAAAAAAGTCAGCGGCTACACCGTTGACGTAAACCTTGAAGAAGTCGGCATTATCGAAAAAGTCGGCGACGGCATTGCTACCGTTAGCGGTATGACCGGCGCTATGGCAGGCGAACTTGTTGAACTGCCCGGCGGCGTTACCGGCATGGTACAGAACCTGTGGCCTGATGAAATCGGCGTTGTACTTATGGGTGGCGAAACCATCATCAAAGAAGGCGACGTTGTACGCCGTACCGGCCATATCATGGAAATTCCGGTTGGCGAAGCTATGCTCGGCAGAATCGTTAACCCGCTCGGCCAGGCTATCGACGGCAAGGGCGAAATCAAAACTACCGATGTACGCAAAATCGAATCTCCGGCACCTGGCATTGCAGACCGCCAGCCGGTAGACGTTCCCTTGCAGACCGGTATTAAAGCTATCGACGCACTCGTTCCTATCGGACGCGGCCAGCGCGAACTTATCATCGGCGACCGTGGTACCGGTAAAACCGCAGTTGCAGTTGATACCATTCTTAACCAGAAAGGCCTCGGCGTTATCTGCATTTATGTAGCTATCGGCCAGAAGGCTTCCACCGTAGCACGTATTGCCCGTACTCTTGAACAGCACGGCGCTATGAGCTACTCCATTATCGTTGCCGCAACTGCTGCTGATTCCGCTCCGCTGCAGTACCTTGCTCCGTATGCAGGCGTATCCATTGCAGAGCACTTCATGGATCAGGGCAAAGACGTATTGTGCATTTACGACGACCTTTCCAAACACGCCGTTGCATACCGCGCAATGTCCCTGCTGCTCCGCCGTCCTCCTGGACGTGAAGCATACCCCGGCGACGTATTCTATTTACATTCCCGTCTGTTGGAACGTGCTGCACGCCGTAACCCGGCTGCCGGCGGCGGTTCCATCACCGCACTGCCGATTATCGAAACTCTGGCAGGCGACGTAGGCGGTTATATCCCGACTAACGTAATTTCCATTACCGACGGTCAGATTTATCTCGAATCCGAACTTTTCTACGCAGGTAACCGCCCGGCTATCAACGTAGGTCTTTCGGTATCCCGTGTAGGCGGCAGCGCTCAGATTAAAGCAATGAAATCCGTTGCTGGTACCCTGCGTCTTGACCTTGCACAATACCGTGAATTGGCTGCATTTGCTCAGTTCGGTTCTGACCTTGATAAAGCTACCAAAGCACAGCTCGACCGCGGTGCCCGCATGACCGAAATTCTGAAACAGGGCCAGTATGTTCCGCTGTCTGTTGACAAACAGGTTATTTCCCTGTATGCGGCAACCAAAGGCTATGTAGATGATATTCCGGTACATGATGTAAGCCGTTTCGAAAAAGAACTGCTTGCTTTCATGGCAGCCAACTATCCGCAGGTTAGCGAATCCATTGTAGCTGAAAAGAAAATCACTGACGAAAATGAAGCTACTTTGAAGAAAGCTATCGCTGAATTTAAGGAAACATTTGCAGTCACCGGACAAGCGAGGTGATTAACTGATGGCTACTCCACGCGAAATACACCGGCACATGAAGAGCGTCCAGAACATTCAGCAGATAACCAAAGCTATGAAAATGGTTGCTGCGGCTCGTCTGCGCCGTGCGCAGGAAAAAGCAGCATCAAGCCGTCCTTTTGCAGATAAGATAAGAGAATTACTGATCAGTGCCGTAAGCGATAAAGAGATGCTGGCGCATCTGAACTATAAAGAGCACCCGCTTTTGGAAGTACGCCCGGTTAAAAATGTTGCTTATGTTGTAGTAAGCGCCGATAAAGGCTTGGCAGGCGCCTACAACAGTAACGTGCTTAAATTTGCGTTGGCACATTTGATGGAAGAAGAAAATCCCGTTCTTGTAACTGTTGGACGTAAAGCCAAGGACTTCTTTACTCGCCGTGGATTTAATGTAGAAGCTTCTTATTTCGGTTTCTCGGATAAGCCCAGCTATAATGAAGCAAGAACTATTGCCGCCGCTGTTTCCAAGATGTTTGTCGAAGGAAAAGTTGACGAGGTTAAAGTA
>USHB01000009.1 GCA_900554395.1 uncultured Phascolarctobacterium sp. | reverse complement strand
TTTTTTGTAAAAGGTCCTGCACTTCCTGCGCGCGGTCAACGCTTAAAATATTTTTGCCAATAGCCGTCTGGCTGTTAAAGCCAAAAATTTTGGCGGCACTTTCATTAACAAAAAGCACATTTTTATGCCCGTTTAACAGCACCAGGCCTTCGCTCATATTATTGGTAATAATAGTCAGTTCTTCCTGCTTGCGGCGCAGTTTGTCAAGGTTTTTGCTAAGCTGGCGTTTTTGCTTGGCTATACGCGTCAAAAACGGAGCCAGTTCGTCATAAGTATCATTATCAAGCGGTTCATCAAGGTTCACCATATCTAACGGCTTAACAAGTTTTTTGGTGAGCCTGCGCGCCGCAATACTTGCCAAAAGCGCAACCAAAATTACTATGCCAAACATAAACGGCATCATTTGCGTTACCGATTTATAAATGCTGTCAATAGTGCGTGCCAGACGCAAAATTTTTCCGTCATCAAGGCGTACAGCATAATAATAAGTCGTTTTGTCCAAAGTATCCGAAAAACGTTCTTCCTCGCCGGAGCCTTTTTCTACCGCTTCCATAACTTCCTGCCGCATTGCATGGTTTTCCAGCGTATTTGCTTCGGCCTGATTGTCAAACAAAACCGTGCCGTCTGTATCAATAAGGGTAATGCGCACATCGTCCGAATTTTCTGCCGCAATAAGATTTAAATAACTATTGCCGCCGCTTTGCAGCCCCATACTGATATAACGGGCTTCCTGCCTCAGTTCTTTTTTTGTTTCGTTAAAAAAGTCCTGCGATACAACGAATGTTATTAAAAGAGAAGCCAGCAGCACTGCCGTTGCGGCAAGTGCTACCAGCGTTCTGAAAATTTTATTTTTCATGTTCGGCTCCTATGCGGTAACCCACGCCGCGCACAGTTTCAATCACCGTGCTGGCAGAACCGAGTTTTTGGCGCAATGTACGGATATGAACATCAACAGTACGTGTTTCGCCGGCAAAATCATACCCCCAAATATCTGTAAGAAGCTGTTCGCGGGTAAATACCTGACCGGGACGTTCCATCAATTTATGCAGCACCTCAAATTCCTTGTAGGTAAGCACAACTTCATCGTTATTTACAAAAACCATATGGCGTGCAATATCCATTTTTATGACGCCGGCAGTTAATTCATTTGTTTTATCTTCTCTTATATAACGGCGCAGCACCGCCTTAACGCGCGATACCATTTCCATCATGCCGAAAGGTTTGGCAATATAATCATCAGCACCGCTGTCAAGCCCCATTACTTTATCAAATTCCGAACCTTTGGCAGTAGCCATGATAACCGGTATGCCTGCCGTGCGTTTATCACGGCGCAGGCGTTTAAGCACCGCAATACCGTCATCGCCCGGCAGCATAATATCAAGAATAATCAGCTGCGGCACAACAGTTTCCAGCGCTTTAAAAAGTTCTTCGCTGGTTTCCAGCCCTATCGCCGGAAAACCTGTGGACTTTAATGTATAAACTTCAAGTTCGCGGATATTAGGATCGTCCTCCACGCAGAATATCATGTATGCCTTCCTCCTCAAGCGTTCCTGTTATCATAAACAATACCCATTGGGAAATGTTTACGGCATGGTCGCCTACTTTTTCAAAGTATTTGGCAATCATCAGGTAATCAATTGCCTGCTCGCCGCTGTCCTGAGTATTGCGGATGATATGGATAAGCTCGCGTTTAGCCTGGGCAAACAGCTCGTCGACCTGATCATCATCACGTTCAACCTGCTGTGCCGTGCGGATATCGCTTTTTACAAAAGCATCCAGAGTATTGGATACCATTTTTTTGGTTACAGAAGCCATTTGTTTAAGAATTGTAGTGTCATAATCCATTCTTAAATTATCCTGGCTTAAAATTTCGGCAATATTGCCGGCAACTTCGCCGATGCGACGCATATCGGTTACAATTTTCAGTGCAGAAGAAATCTGGCGCAGGTCGGATGCAACCGGCTGCTGTTTCAGCAAAAGGTTAATGCAGATATTCTCCAGTTCCCTTTCTTTTTCCTCTGTCTTTTTGCTTAAAATTATAATATCCCTTGATACTTCATCAGTAGGGTTATCAAGCGCATTCGCAACTTTTTCCAAAGCGTTTTCGCACAAGGTGCCCATAACGATAAGTTCGGTATTGAGCTGCTCCATTTGTGCCATAAATCTGCTTCTTACCATCAGCCGAACCTCCCTGTAATATAATCTTCTGTCTTTTTCTCTTTAGGATTGCTGAACAATGTTTCAGTATCGTTAAACTCAACAACTTCCCCTAAAAGGAAGAATGCTGTTTTATCGGAGATGCGTACTGCCTGCTGCATATTGTGCGTTACTATAACAATAGTATAATTCTGTTTTAATTCTACTGCAAGGTCTTCAATTTTCAAAGTAGAAATAGGGTCAAGCGCTGAAGTAGGTTCGTCCATCAGAAGCACTTCAGGCTGAACGGCAAGAGCCCTTGCTATGCACAAACGCTGCTGCTGCCCGCCGGAAAAACCAAGTGCGCTTTTATCAAGGCGGTCTTTAACTTCATCCCAAATTGCAGCTTTACGCAAAGAATCTTCAACAATATCATCAAGTTTGCTTTTATTGTGAATGCCGTGGGTTCTCGGTCCGAAAGCGATATTATCATAAACGCTCATCGGAAACGGATTAGGCTTTTGGAATACCATGCCTACACGTTTACGCAGCATGTTTACATCATCGTTAAGGTAAATGTCATCGCCGTTTAAAAGCACTTTGCCGGTAACGCGGCAGCCTTCAACCAAATCATTCATACGGTTAAGGCAGCGCAGCAAAGTAGATTTACCGCACCCGGAAGGCCCGATAAAAGCAGTTATTTCTTTTTCGCGGATATGCATGTTAATATTTTTCAGCGCATGAAATTCGCTGTAATACAAATCGAGGTTTTCAATAGTAATCTTATCTTCCATCTCAGTTCCCTTTCATCAATTTACGTGCCATATAAGAAGAAACGGCATTAATTGCTATAACAATCACTACAAGAATAACAGCGGTTGCATAGGCCTGCTTCATAAACAAACCTTCGCTGGCAAGCACATACATATGCACTGCCAATGTGCGTCCGGACGAAAAAACATCATGCGGCAGCGCTGCAACTGTGCCTGAGGTGTACATCAATGCCGCAGTTTCGCCTACAATACGGCCAATGCCGAGAATTACGCCTGCCAGAATGCCCGGTATTGCCGAAGGAAGTACAATGGCAAATACCGTGCGGAGTTTGCCTGCACCAAGACCGTAACTGCCTTCGCGGTAGCTATCGGGAATAGCTTTCAGCGCTTCTTCGGTAGTACGCATAATCAGCGGCAGAATCATAATCGCAACCGTGCAGGAACCTGCAAGCAGCGAATAACTCCATTTTAAATAGGTTACAAAAAACAGCATGCCGAACAAACCGTAAACAATGGAAGGTATGCCGGAAAGCGTATCCGCCGTAACCCTTACAACGCCCACTATTTTATTATCGCGGCTGGCATATTCAACAAGATATATTGCTGCAAAAATGCCAAGCGGCGTAGCAATGGCCAGTGCCAGAAGCACCATAATAATAGTATCGACCAGAGCAGGAAACAGTGAAACATTCTGAGTATTATATTCTAAAGCAAACAAATCAAAATTGATGTTGGGAATGCCCTGCATCAAAATATAACCTAACAAAAAGGCAAGCGATAAAAATGTAACTACCGCCGAAACAAGCACACATACAAGCAGAGCAATGGATAACGGGTCGCGCCCGTACCTGTACAGAGTTTTACTGAGTGTATTGCCATTCATTGCTGTACCACCTTACCCTTCAGATACGAGAACGTTAAATTAATAATGAGAATGAAAATAAACAGCACAACAGCAGTTGCAATCAGCGCATCACGGTGCATATCGGCAGCGTAACCCATTTCAATAACAATATTGGTAGTCATGGTACGCACGCCTTCCAAAAGCCCCTGCGGCATACGTGCCTGGTTGCCCGCAACCATAATTACTGCCATGGTTTCGCCAACCGCACGGCCAAGCCCCAGTATAATTGCCGCCATAATGCCGGATTTCGCTGCCGGAACTATTGTAAAAAATACGCTGCGCACATGCCCTGCGCCAAGCGCCAAAGCGCCTTCGTAATAGCTGTTGGGCACTGCTCTCAGCGCAGCTTCGGCAACGCTGATAAGCGTAGGCAGAATCATCATGCCCAAAAGAAGCGATGCAGTCAGCATACTGCTGCCGGTACCACCGATATTGTCGCGGATAAACGGAACCATTACAACCAAACCGAAAAAGCCGTAAACAACAGAAGGTATGCCTGCCAAAAGTTCTACTGCCGGCTTTAAAATTCTGTACATTCCTTCCGGACAAAAACGCGCCATAAATACTGCCGTTAAAATGCCGATAGGCACGCCTACAACAATAGCTCCCAAAGTAACATAGGCACTGCCTAAAATCATCGGCAAAATGCCATACATGTCATTATTAGGCCGCCAGGTCTGTCCGAGGAAAAATTCGGTTACGCCTATTTTGCCTATTGTCGGCAGGCCGTTGCCGAACAAAAATACGCAAATCATTGCAACAAGCGCAATGGAAGCGCAAGCGGCCGCCAAAAAGACAAGGCGCATTATTTCTTCTTTACCTTTTTTCATAAACCCTCACAATTTTCATCAACTTTATTTTTCTATGCTTACAATTAACGGTTGCCTGTAAAGGCAACCGTTAAAAATTGGTGTTATATTTGTTGTTATATCAACACTATTAAACCGCAGAACTCTTATTGCAGTTTATTCCATTCGGTTGCTTTGCCGGTAAAGATATCTGCAACCTGAGCTTTGGTAAGGTTATCAACTTTGTTAGCTTTGTTTACGATAACTGCAATACCGTCAGTAGCAATTACAGTATTTTTAACGCCTGCATCAAGTTCGCTCTGTTTCAGTTCACGGGAAGCCATACCGATATCGCATACGCCGTTGATTGCAGACTGAACGCCGGTGGTAGAATCGCTCTGCTGAACTTCGATGTTAACATCCGGATTCAGTTTTACATAAGCCTCTTTAAGTTTTTCCATAACAGGAGTTACGGAAGAAGAACCTGCTACAACAATTTTACCGCTCTGTTTGCTGCCTTTGTAAGCTTCAGCTTTGTCGCTGCCGATGTAACCGTTTTTAGAAACTACATCCTGGCCTTCTTTAGACATAATGAATGCGATGAAATCCTGAGCAACCGGGCTTGCACCATCTTTGGTTACAATGTTGAACGGACGGGCAACTTTATAAGAACCGGCTTTAATATTTGCTGCGCTTGCTTCTGCGCCGTCAATTTTCAGTGCTTTAACAGTATCGTTTAAAGAACCGAGGGAAATATAACCGATAGCGTCTTTATTGCCTGCAACAGTAGTCATCATAACAGCGGTGCTGTTGGTGATGGAAGCATCCTGAGTGGTCATATCAACTTTTTTGCCGTCATCGCCTTTCTTTTCAATGCCGAAAAGTTCGATGAAAGCGCCGCGGGTACCGCTGCCGTCTTCACGGGAAATTACAACGATTTTGCCGCCTGCTGCCGGAGCTGCTTCTTCTTTTTTCTCGCCGCCGCAGCCGGTGAATACAGCTGCACTCATAACTGCTAACATAACGCCTGCAATAAGTTTTTTGTTCATTTTCATAATTACATAAGCCTCCAGATTTTTGATTTGCTTTTGATTTGCTTTATTAAATTGCTATGGTTAAATAATACTGGCCAAACATTAAATCTGTTAGAGGAGAAATGTTAAATCTATGTTAAACCGCTCATAAATTTTTCAGCTTTTATATAAAAAACATTACAGTTTTATTCCCTTTTTTCAAGTCTTAACCAGTCTTATTCTTATTCAGCGGCAAAAATATTAACATCATTACAAAGATATGTTACACTGTAAACAGCAAATAATTATAATGGGGTGATATTATGTCATCAGCAGATACTAAAGCGCACAAAACCGGCACAACACGCCTTTTGACAGATGCAGACGTTGAAGTTTTGGAATCATTTGACGAAGGCTATGAAGCATATTTTGGCAAAATGATTGACTATCTTGATAAATTTGTGGAAAAAGGAGTAAAAGAAGGACGTTTTACAGAACAGCAGGCAGCGGAAGATTTGGAAATTGTATTGTGGTATGCCTTTGCCTACAACAATCTAGATATTTACCCCGCCTATTACCGTTCACTCGAAATTATGAAACCCGCTGAAAAAAATGCCAAAGGCTGCGGCGCATGGTATTACCGCTATTCCATCGCGCTGATGTATTGCAGCAGATTAAACGAATCTCTGGAATATGCCGAAAAAGCTGTAACGGAAGAACCCACCTATCCATGGGGATGGCTGCAGGCAGCAAAAATGCGCTATCATTTTGGCTTCACTGAAGGTGCGCTGCAAGCTATCGAAGAAGGTTTAAAACTTCTTCCGGATGACTACGAATTTTTAACGCTCCGCAAGGAAATCAGCCTTGGTTACACGCTGGAACAGCTTGAATATCACTGGATTAGCCCGGAACACGATAAAAAACTTCAAGCCGGGCTTGATAAAGACGCCGACGAAAAACAGCGTTCCATTGCAGGGATTATTAAAAACGAAGAAAATTTCAACAAAATAAAAACTCTGTTCAAACCCGAAGAATGGGAAGCTGATGCACCTTTCTGCCACGGGCTGATAGAACTGAACAACATAAAATTCCGTATTATGTTCCGCATGAACGAAGCAGCAATGTCTAAATTAAATTTTGAATGGCTGTCAGACCAAAAAGACATTATTGCCATGCATTATTTGCAGCGCCCCTGCGGCAGCGGCATTTGCCAGCTTGTGCTGGTTGTGTTCAATCTTGATTACAGCATCACCCTTGTTTATTACGACCCTGCCAAAGACCGTCACTATGAAATCAGCACGCCCAACCACGGCGATTTATCTTCAGAAGTAATGCTAAACTTAGAATTCACCGATGAAGAAATAGACAACAACACATTGAATTAAAGATAAAACTCTAAAAAACAAAAATACTACAAATAATAAAAGCGCGCTTTGCTGTTTGCAAAACGCGCTTTTATATACACTTATTTTTTGTTAACAATTAAGGATACAGTAGGCTGACTAATGTTAAACAAATTTGCCAAAAACATCTGCGAAATATCTTTTTCGTGATACAACCTGTAAATCTCTGCGTTCCGTTCTTTACGATTGGTAAAAGGCTTAATCTCTACCGTTTCGCCATCAATTTTATAACCGTAATCACGCAGTACAACAATTATATAATCACCGTCAGTTTTTTCTGCTTTAATTTCCCAGCAGCGCATCCCGTTTTTACCGCGCAGCATATAATTAACATATTCCGCCGTACAATCAGCAGCAAATTGTTTAAATTTCTTTTCATCAAAAGGATTTAACTTTATCATCTCAACCACATTTTTCTAATATCATTAATAAAGCAAGACAAATTGGGGAGCAAACACTCCCCTTTTTGTATATTGCTTTATTTCTAATTAAAAGCTGAATGTCAGGTTAGCCATCCATTTGTTGGCTTTTACAGTGTCGCCTTTCTGATATTCATAACCCAAACCATAAGTTACATTAGATTTTTCAGCTTCAATGCCAAGTCTGCCAATAAAGCTGCCGCTGTCAGCAGTTTCAAAGCCAAAGCTGTCTGCTGCACCATTAAGGCTTACGGTCATATCAGTATCGCGGTCGCCCATTGTCCATACATAGCCAACTTCTGCAACCGGTTTAACCGTCCAATCGCCGCTCTGTACTTCTGCACTGTAAGTTACGCCTACCGGCAAGAGCCACAGGTTCTGGTCATCGGCATTGTATTCCATGCCAAGGCTATTGCTGTAATCGCCTGCGCCAAGATGCATATAACGGATGCCTGCATACGGTACAAATTTACCTGCGCCTGCTTCATAAGCCTGTTCTGCACGGATGCCAATGCTGAATGCATCTGCGTCAGCAGAAGCGGTAATTTCGTGACCGCTGTTGTTTTGGGTAATATCGTTATCGCTGTGCAGATAGCTGATGTCGCAAAGGATTGCGCTGTTGCCGTTATCAATGCGGCCATACAGGCTTGCGCCATAGTATTCAGCATCATTTTTAGTGGTAGCTGCAATGTTGCTGCCATCAATGTTGCCATCAGCATAGCTTAAAGCAATACCTGCGGTAACTTTGCCGTTTTTGTAAAGGTCACTGCCGACTACAATGCCATTGTACTGTGCATCATAGCTGCCTTCAATACCGCCTAAATCCATACCGTCAATATCTTCTTTGTTATGGATGTAGTGTGCCCAGATGTCTTTATCCTGTTCGCCGTGGGTTGCAAGGCTTAAATGATGTGCAACAGCGTCAGTCATAGCGTTGCTCATGCTGTAAGTGCCGTGGTTTACACCGGCAAGTTCACCCATGTTTGCAACACTGTTAAGAGCAGCTGTTGCCTTATCAGCATCAGCGGATTTTAAAACATTATCGAAGAAATCGTTATGAATATTATTTGCAGTAAGATTTGTTACAATACCGCCAATAACAACATTCGGCAAAACTTCAGAAGCATCAGCAACACCTACAACAATATTGCCTTCTTCATCAGTAATAATATTCTGCATTAAATTATCAGTTTTCATTTGCGAAACAGCCTGTTGGTTTAAAACTTCGACATCACTCGCAGTACCACCAAACAATTTAGTTGTTAAAACATCGCCGGTATCAACATTTGCCAAAATAATATTTGAATCTTCACTTAATGAAGCATTGTTATTTGCAATAATGGCTTCTCCGCTAACTTTATCAGTATCAATTATAATATCACCATCAATTTTAGCGTCTGCTACAGTAATAGTATTATTAATATTTAAAGTAGCATCTTTACCTACACCAATATTACCGTCCGTACCATTCCATTCGTTTACTGCCCAAGTGCCGTTATTAAAATTAATCGAACCATTTCCAGAAGCACTATATATACCTGTACTGCTCTCAGTTGCGTTGCCAGAAAGATTTACAGTACCACTATCATCAACAGCAACGTCACCAATAAGCTCTACAACTTTACCTTCACTACCAACATTTATTTCGCTATCCGTGCCTGTCGCCATTAAAGCATATGCATTTTCTTTAGCTGATACTTTAATTGAAGTGTTACCTAACAGATTTACTTTAGCGCTTTCTTCAGTATATATACCATAACCAGATCCCATATTTTCTTTAATAAAAATATTAGTATTAGTATTTTCATTAACATTAAGTTCTCCACCAAAGGCACTTACTCCGTAAGCATCTTTTGCAGTTTTATCACTCGGAATATTTGATGTATCATAGCTATCAGTTACATCTACAACAATATTAAAATTATGTGAATTTATTTGCGAATTACCATATGAATTTAATCTCAATCCAACAGTACCATTAGAATAACCAGTAAGGTCATCATCAACACTTGTTCCCTTAAGATTAATATTAAAATTATTAACATTATCTGTTACTTTTATATTACCTTGTCCACTGGTATTAATACCTACCAAACCACCAAGTGCCACTTCGTCATCACTGTCAGCAGTTATAGTTACATTTCCATTATTATTAAAAAGCACCTCGCCTTTTGTGTAAATAGTAGTAATTCCATGAGGACTTTTAGAAGCAATATTTATATCACCGTCATTGTTAAAGTTAACTTTTGAAATTTCATCTACACGTAGAGCAGCAGTTGAATAGTTTTGAGAATAACTACTAATATTTACTTTTCCACCATTAAATTCAACACTTCCATTTTCTTTATGATTAACATATAATCCATATGTCCATTTGTTAGCTCCACCAATGCTGTTATTAATTATATTAGTTTCGTCAGCATTAAATTTTATATTACTATCACTAAAAATAAATACACCTGAACTTTGTACATTATTGTTTAAATCTATATTTATATTCGTTATAGCACCATCAAATACAACATCAGCAGCCTTGCTTAACAATACACCATATTTGTTTCCCTCAAAATCACCGGCATTATCATCAGAAGCGCTCACAATTAAATCTGTTCCATGATATTCTTTTCCAGTTAAATCTAATCCACCATTAACTTCTTCAGCTAAAACATTATTTGAAAAGAAAAGAGTACCCATCGTTAAAACTGAACATAAAACTTTTTTTGATAAATTACTTTGTCTAAAAGTTTTTATTTTCATTTCATTACTTCCTTTCATGTTTTTTATAACTTCTAAAATTTGCGTACGCTAATCGTTACCGAAATTATACCACATATTTACCCCCCCGCAAGACATTTTGGTTTGCGTATACCGAACTTTTACTGGTCTTGTGGAAACAAAACGTGCTTATTAAGGTTTAACTTTTTTGGCAAACATCAAAATCATGGTGACTAAACGCAGCCTATACTAAAGACTAAACAAATAAAAAAATACCCTGTTGTGCTTTAAAAGCATTACAGGGTATTTTGATTAGTTAATTTTATTTCTTCTTTTTACCAAGGTAGGCAGCTTTAATTTCCGGATTTTCCAAAAGTTCTGCGCCTGTGCCGGTCATTGTAATTTTGCCGGTTTCCAAAACGTAAGCCTTGTGGGCAACCTTTAAAGCCATATTGGCGTTTTGTTCAATTAAAAGTATTGTCATTCCCTTGGAATTAATATACTGGATAATGCTGAAAATATCTTTAATAATCAGCGGTGCAAGACCAAGCGAAGGTTCGTCCATCATTAAAAGCTGCGGACGCGAAAGCAGCGCGCGCCCAACGGCAAGCATCTGCTGTTCACCGCCGGAAAGCGTACCGGCCATCTGCCAGCTTCGTTCCTGCAAACGCGGAAACATTTCATACACCCAGTCAATATCTTTTTGGATGCCTTCTTTATCACTGCGCATATAAGCGCCGATTTGCAGATTTTCAAGTACTGTAAGATTAGGGAAAATTCTGCGTCCTTCCGGAACGAGCGTTAACCCTTTGCTTACAATCTGCTGCGAATTGAGTTTGGTAATATCATTTCCTTCGTATTCTATTTTGCCGCTTTGCGGTTTTACCAACCCTACAATGCTGCGCAGCAGTGTGCTTTTACCTGCGCCGTTAGCGCCGATAAGCGTTACAATCTGGCCTTTTTCAACTTCAAGTGAAATTCCCTTTAAGGCCTCAATGCCTCCGTAGGATACGACAAGATTTTCTACTTTAAGCATCTTCATCCACCCCCAGGTAAGCATCAATAACCCTTTGGTTATTTTGAATTTCATTAGGCGTGCCTTCGGCAATCGTCATACCAAATTCCAAAACATAAATCCGGTCAGAAATTTCCATAATCAAATCCATGTGATGTTCAATCATGAAAATAGTTAAATTATATTCTTTGTGAATCTGGCGTATAAATTCAGTCAGTTCATCCGTTTCTTTCGGATTCATGCCGGCTGCCGGTTCGTCAAGCAAAAGCAGGCGCGGTTTGGTTGCAAGTGCACGTACAATTTCAAGACGGCGCTGCTGTCCGTAAGGCAGGCTGGAAGCCTTTTCATTGCGTACATCCCACAGCCCTACTTCCTGCAAAAGTTTTTCTGTGCTGCGGTGCATTTGCTCTACTTCTTTCATGTACCACGGCAAATGCAGCGTTGCCGATACAAAGTTGGATTTCAAATGCAGATGGTTAGCAATCAAAACATTTTCATACACCGTTAAATCTTTAAACAGCCTGATATTCTGGAAGGTACGGGCAATACCGAGTTTGGCAATCTCACTCGGGCGTTTGCCGGTAATGTTATGCTCTTTTCCCTGCGCATCAGTATACAATACTTTGCCTTCCGTTGGCGTATAAACGCCGGTAACCATATTGAACGCTGTTGTTTTGCCTGCACCGTTCGGACCGATAAGCGCAACAATTTCTCCATCGTTGATTTCAATATTCAGTTTATAAACGGCAGTTACGCCGCCGAACTGCATGGTAATGGCATCAGTTTTTAAAATCATTGTGCTGCCCCCTTCCGCTTAATAAAGCCAAGAGGATTTTTTACAAAATCAATTGCTTTCTGCCAGCTAAACTCCCGCGTACCCATAATGCCGTGGCGCCAGAACAGTACGCAAACCATAAGCAGCAGCGAGAAAATAACCATACGGAAGCCCGGACGGAACAATGGAATATCCATGCCGAACAGCATCAGCGGTTCATCAAAGAAACGTAAGTATTCAAGCCCTGCCGTTACAATTACAGCGCCAAGCATACTGCCGGTAATGCTGCCCATGCCGCCCAGCACAATAATTAACAGGAAGTTATAGGTAAGCGTAAACAAAAAGTTTTTAGGGTCAACAGTGCCAAGCAGCGCGCCATACAAACCGCCGCCAATGCCGGCAAAAAATGCGCTGACCATAAAGGCCAGGTTTTTATGCCAAAACAGGTTAATGCCCATAGCTTCCGCTGCAATTTCATCCTCGCGGATAGCTTTAAAAGCCCTGCCGTAAGAAGAATTAACAAGCAGCGTAATGAAAACAAAGCAAATAACAGTTACCAAAAAGATATAACGCACGTCATTCAGCGGCGGAATATCCTTAATGCCCAATGCGCCGTTGGTAATGCTCTGCGCATTGGTAATCCAGATACGGATAATTTCGGAAAAGCCCAAAGTCGTTACGGCAAGGTAATCACCGCGCAAACGCAGAACAGGCGTACCGATTGCAAACGCAAACAGCGCCGCAAGCGCGCCGCCCAAAATAAGCGCAGCCCATAAAGGCAGTTCAATATCCGCAATCAGCGGATTCATCGGCACAGCGTAAAAAACATTTTCCCTGTATTCAACAGGTACGGTAAAAATACCAACCGTATATGCACCGATTGCCATAAATCCGGCCTGCCCCAGTGAAAACTGCCCTACAAAACCGTTGGTTAAGTTCATGGAAAGTCCGATAATGGCGTAAACAAGGCACAAATTAACAATTCTGCGGATATAAGAGTCCATTTCCTCCTGAACGAAAAAAGCAAGGCCGAAAAGGACAATTATGCCGGCTATGGTTAACAAAGCATCTCTTTTTTTCGTCATAATTACACCTTCTCCGTTGTTTTTTCGCCCAAAAGGCCAGTAGGTTTATAAAACAGAATAACAATCAAAACAATAAATGCAAATGCGTCACGGTAGCCGCTTAAATCCGGGAAGAAAGCAACAATTAAAATTTCGCCGAGACCGAGGATAAAGCCGCCGAGCACAGCGCCCTTAATATTGCCTATGCCGCCGATAACCGCAGCAATAAAGCATTTTAAACCGGGCATAACACCCATCATCGGCGTAATGCCGGGATAACGGATGCCGTACATAATTGCACCGATTGCCGCCAGTGCAGAACCCATGATAAAAGTAATGGAAATAATTTTATCAATATTAATGCCCATTACTCTTGCAATTTCGTAATCTTTGGAAACGGCACGCATTGCCATACCTGTTTTGGTATGATTAACAATGTGCAGCAAAACTACAAGGCTTAACACTGTTACAACAGGTATAACAAGGCAGATGGCCTGAATTTCAATGCCGCCCACGCTGACGTTCTGCGACAGCAAAGGCACATCCGGAAAACGCATCGGGCGTCCGCTGAAAAGATAGTTGGCAAGGTTTTCCAGCAAATAGGATGCGCCGATTGCGGAAATCAAGATAGAATTTTTAGGTGCTTCACGCAGAGGGCGGTATGCGCTGCGCTCTATTAAAACACCAAGTATTGCGGTTAAAATAATCGTTATAATAAAGGTTAAATACCACGGAATATGAAATGCGGTAATACCAAAAAATGCAAAATAACATGCCATCATTACAATGTCGCCATGGGCAAAGTTAATCATCAGCAAAATGCCGTATACCATGGTATAGCCAATGGCTATCAGCGCATACAGGCTGCCGAGCGATATTCCGTTGACCATGTGCTGCGCAAAGCTCAGCGCTGACATGTTGGCAATAGCGTCAAAAAACTCCATAAGGGCACCTCATAACTAAAAAACTGCTCCCTTCCCTCAAAGGAAGGGAGCACCTTTTACTTAATTTTAATCATTTAGCGGCTTTTACATAATCTTTAAAAGTAAATTTGCCGTCTTTAACAGTTTTGATCACAGCGCCTTTAATCGGGTCGCCGTTTTCATCCAGCGTGGTCATGCCGGTTACACATTCAAGGTCTTTGGTAGCGGCAATAGCATCACGGATTTTAACGGTATCGGTAGCAGTACCAGCTTTTTCAATGCCGTTAACAGCAATCAGGTAAGCATCATATGCCATAGCGGTTAAAGCAGAAGGTTCGCCGTTGTATTCCTGAGTATAAGCATCAAGGAATTTTTTAGCTTCTTCGGTGCTTGCTTTTTCACGGTCAAATGCGGTGGATAGTGCAACGCCTTCAACATCTTTGCCGCCTACGTCAATGAATTCCTGAGTTTCCCATGTATCGCCGCCCATAAACTGAGCAGTGATGCCAAGCTGACGTGCCTGTTTAACAAGCAGTGCAGATTCGGTAAAGTTGCCCGGTGCAAATACTGCGTCCGGATTCTGTGCTTTAATATTGGTCAGAATAGCGGTAAAATCTTTATCGCCGGTCTGGTAGTTTGCTACATCAACGATGCTGTTTTCATCGCCGGTCAGCTTAACAAACTCTTCACGGAAGAATTTTGCCAGGCCTACGGAATAGTCATTGGAAACTTCCTGCACGATAGCTACTTTTTTAAAGCCGTTCTGATGTGCATATTCTGCCATTACTTTGCCCTGGAACGGGTCAATGAAGCATGCACGGAAATAATAATCGTTGTTGGCGGTTACCTGCGGGTTAGTGCAGCTTGTGCCAACAGCAGGAACTTTATTTTCTTTAACTATATTGCCAGCAGCCATAGAAAGGGAAGAACCATAAGAACCAACAATTGCGCTTACTTTATCCTTTTCAATGAGGCGCGCTGCAACGGAAGCAGCTTCAGCCTTATCGGATTTATTATCGGCAACTACAAGTTCAACTTTTTTGCCTAAAACTTCAGGATGCAGTTTATTGGCAAGTTTAATGCCGCGCAGCTCCAATTCGCCGCCTGCTGCATTATCACCTGTCAGCGGAAGGAATACACCTACCTTTACAACATTGGAATCAGCAGCTTTTTCTTCGCCGCCGCAGCCTGCCATCAAGCCGGTTGCTAATGCCGATACGGCAAGTAATGATAATAATTTTTTAAATTTCACTTTGCATCTACCCCTTCTTAACTGTTTTGTACAGTTTTATAATAATCTTGTTTTAGATTATAACATTAAAGTCCATTTGTGACAAGAATGTTAAAAAAGCGTAAATATTAACAATTTTATTATTTTAAAATATCATTTTTTGTAACTTTGTTGCTTTAAAGCCGTGTACATTTTCAATTTTCTTTTATTTTTGTTTTTATAAGAAGAACTTTACCAACTCAACATTTTGGACACGTCCACCACAGAAATACACAGAAGCAAAAACTTTTAAAAAATTTTTTAATGTATACAAGAATACATTGTAAATTGAGTTTATCTTTTTACACTTTCGAATAAAAACACCATTATATATGTTATACTTTAATAAAAAGCAGCAGGCTGAGGTGAACGGATATCATGTCAAAATTATCAAAAGAAGAAAAGAAAGCCATGATAAAAAACTGGAAAGAAACTCAACGCAGGGATTATATACTTACTAAAGCTGAAGCAGAAAAACTATTAAATTATCTGGACAATATCTTAGAAAACACTCCCTGTGACAACACTTTGCGTTTTACAAAAGAATGGCTGCAGCACAACCTTCCTGCGGAAAAAATTGAAGGCATACTTGCAGAAATGCGTGCAATGGGCGGCTACTGCGACTGTGAAGTGTTAATGAACTGTTATGAAGAATATGATTTAAGCTAAACTTCTGCTGCTATAATAAAATTTATGGTAAAGGATGCCCAAACTATGAAAGTAATCGATTTAACGCATACCATTACAGAAAATATGCCTGTATTTCCCGGTACTGAACAACCAAAACTAACTACAATTAATACTTATGATAAAAACGGTTTCAGGGAAACGCTTTTGCAAATTACAACTCATACCGGCACGCATATAGACCCGCCTGCACATGTTTATGCCGGTAAAGAAGCACTTGATGATTTGCCGCCTGAATCGTTTATAGGCAAGGCTTTGGTTATAGACTGCCGCGGTTTAAAAGCAGGCAGCAGCATAACATTAGAGCATATAACGGCTTATGGCGCCAAAGCAGCCTCTGCCGATTTTTTACTGTTTAACCTTGGCTGGGATAAATACTGGGGCACCGAAACATATTTAGGTAATTACCCCTGCTTAAATGAAGAAGCATTAAATTTTATTTTAAACGGCAGCTATAAAGGCATTGGCTTTGATGTAATGGGCATTGACCCTATTGCCGACGAAGAATTAACACTGCATAAAAAACTATTTGCCAATAAACGCATTGTAAATATTGAAAACCTTAAAAATTTGGAGTTATGCGGCGATGAACTTTTCTGGTTCAGCTGTTTTCCCTTAAAAATAGCAAACAGCGACGGCTCACCCATCCGCGCCGTTGCCTGGTTTGAATAATAAGTTTAAAATATGGCACAAAAAAAGCGCAAACTGATAAACCAGTTTGCGCTTTTTACTTTTATTTATAATGTATTAGCATAATTTACTGCGCTTACGGCATTAGGCGCATAAAAATCAGCACCGATACTGTCGGCGTAATCCTGCGTAAGCACTGCGCCGCCGCACACAATTTTAAAATTGCCTGCTGCCCGTAAAGCCTTAATGGTTTCTTCCATGGCACCGACAGTCGTAGTCATCAGTGCCGAAAGACCGACCACTCTGGCGTTATTTACAACAGCCGCTTCCACAA
>USHB01000008.1 GCA_900554395.1 uncultured Phascolarctobacterium sp. | reverse complement strand
TATATTTGCCAAAAATAAGTAGACGGGTGTTTTTGCAGGCGTTATAATTGAAGTGTGGGCAGTATTTGTGATATATAAAAAAATATCGTACTGTATCATAAATCTTAACAAAATTTAAAGGAGGCATGGATTATGAATTTATTTGAAATGGCGCAAATTCCTTTAAACAAAGCTATTGAGGTAATGAAACTTGACCCCAATGCAGCGGCAATTATTGCTTGCCCGGAAAGAACGCTTGAAGTTTCCATTCCGGTAAAAATGGATGACGGCACAACCAAGGTATTTACAGGTTACCGCAGCCAGCACAGCACTATTATGGGACCTGCCAAAGGCGGTATCCGTTATCATCAGGGCGTTAATATGGATGAGGTAAAAACTCTGGCATTCTGGATGACCTGCAAATGCGCAGTTGCCAATCTGCCTTATGGCGGCGGTAAAGGCGGCATTATTGTTGACCCGTCCAAACTTTCTGCCGGCGAATTGGAACGTCTGACCCGCGGTTATATCGACAGGATTGCTCCGATTATCGGTGAAAAAATGGATATTCCTGCCCCTGACATGAATACAAACGCTCAGATTATGGGCTGGATGATGGATGAATACAGCAAACTGAAAGGCCAGTATGAACCGGGCTTCATTACCGGTAAACCTATCTGCATCGGCGGTTCGCTGGGACGCACTGCAGCAACCGGACGCGGCGTAATGGTTGCAGCAGGCGAAGCAATTAAAGCTATGGGCATTAAACCCGAAGAAGCAACCTGCGCAGTACAGGGCTTCGGCAATGTAGGCAGCTGGACCGCAAAACTCATTCATGACCTCGGCGTTAAAATTGTTGCATTAAGCGATGTTTACGGCGCTATTATGAATGAAGACGGACTTGACCCGTATGAAGTTGAAAAACATGTACAGGCAACCGGCAGCGTAGTAAACTTCCCGGGCAGCAAAGCTATTACCAACGCAGAACTTTTGGCAATGGATGTTACCGTTCTTGCTCCGTGCGCAATGGAACTGCAAATTACCAAAGACAATGCGGCTGACGTAAAAGCAAAAATTATCGTTGAAGGCGCTAACGGCCCGACTACTCCGGAAGCTGACGAAATTCTGGATAAAAACGGCGTTCTGGTTGTGCCGGATATTCTCGCCAACGGCGGCGGCGTAACCGTAAGCTATTTTGAATGGGTACAGTGCCTGTACCGCTACTTCTGGACGGAAGAAGAAGTTATTGATAAACAGACCCAGCTGATGATTGGCGCATTCAAACAGGTTTATGATACTGCTAAAAAATATGAAGTTAATATGCGTACCGCAGCTTATATCGTAGCACTAAACCGTTTGGACGAAGCTATGAAATTCCGCGGTGCATATTAAGAAACAGCGCAAGAGTTAACTAAAAATAATTATAAAAAGGTCGTGGATAAAACCCCCGGCAGGCTTTGCCGGGGGTTTTGTTTAAAGGTATATGCATGAAAGATTTGAACCGATATTGTAAAATTGCTGTCGTTCAGGCAGCCCCGGTAATGTTTGATAAAGCTGCATGTGTAGATAAAGCAGTTGCTTTAATTAAGGAATGTGCTGAAAATAATGCAGAATTAATTGTTTTTCCGGAACTTTTTATTCCCGGTTATCCTTATGGAATGACTTTTGGTTTTACTGTTGGAAGCAGAACGGCTGATGGACGTAAAGACTGGCAGCGTTATTATGATAATTCTATTCTGGTTCCGGGGCCGGAAACGGAAATTTTAGCTAAAGCTGCCAAAGAAAGCGGTGCGTGGATAAGTATTGGCATCTCCGAACGCGATGCAATTACGGCAACGCTGTATAATTCCAATATTTTTATTTCGCCGCAGGGAGAAATAACACTGCATCGGAAATTAAAACCAACCGGTTCAGAACGTGTTGTATGGGGTGATGCTGACAGGGCATATTTTCCGGTTGCGGAAACTCCATGGGGACCAATGGGCAGTATGATTTGTTGGGAAAGCTACATGCCTCTGGCGCGTGCTGCTCTTTACCAGAAGGGTATAACACTGTATATTTCACCCAATACCAATGATAATAGCGAATGGCAAAGCACTATTCAGCATATCGCCATTGAAGGGCATTGTTATTTTATTAATTGCGATATGGTTTTTACAAAAGATAGCTATCCAAAGGATTTGGTTTTATATAATGAAGTTGAATGCCTGCCGGAAATTGTATGCCGCGGCGGCAGCTGCATTGTAGACCCTTATGGGCATTATCTTACAGAACCTGTGTGGGATAAAGAGGCCATAATTTATGCGGAACTTGATATGACTCAAGTACATGCCAGCCGCATGGAATTTGATGTCTGCGGGCATTACGCACGGCCTGATGTATTAAAATTAATAATTGAAGATAAATAATAAAAAACCTTCCGTTGATGGCACAACGGAAGGTTTTTTAGTTTAATTTAAATTTTATGCCTTAATTTCAATTTCCATGAGGCAGTCGCCGCTTTCAATCCTGCTGCCTGCTGCAACATGGATTTGCGATACAATGCCGCTGATGGGTGCTGCAATGGTAGTTTCCATCTTCATGGCTTCGGTTACGATAAGCGGGGTGCCTTTTTCAACGGCAGAGCCTTTTTCCACAAGGAGCTTAACAACAGAGCCGGAAAGCGTTGCACCAATTTCGCCGGGGTTTGTTTTATCGGCTTTTTTGCGTGTAACGTTGGTGGATTTTACATTGCGGTCTTTAATGTCAATTTCACGCGGCAGGCCGTTGAATTCAAAGAAGATGGTGCGGATGCCGTCTTCGTTTGCTTCGCCGATTTGCAAAAGTTTGATGACGAGCATTTTGCCTTTTTCGATTTCAACTTTAATTTCTTCGCCGGTTTTCATACCGAAGAAGAAGGTCGGAGTATCGAGTACGGAAACATCGCCGAATTCTGCGTGGCGTACAGCCCAATCGGCAAATACTTTCGGATACAGGCAGTAGCTGCTTACGGCTTCATCGCTGGTCGGTGCGCCCATTTCGGCAAGGCTTGCGCGTACTTTTTCAAAATCTGCCGGGGGCAGTGCTGCGCCGGGGCGGCCTTCAATGGGTTTGCGGTTTTTAAGGATAATTTTCTGCAATTTCTGCGGGAAGCCCTGATACGGTACGCCGAGACGTCCTTCAAAGAATTCTACTACGGAAGCGGGGAAGCTCAGGCTGTCGCCTTTGGCGTAAATGTCTTCTTCGCAAAGGTCATTTTGCACCATGAACAGTGCCATATCGCCTACCATTTTGGATGACGGCGTTACTTTAATAATATCGCCGAACATCATGGAAACGCGGTGGTACATATCTTTAATTTCTTCCCAACGGTCGCCGAGCCCTACGGCTTTAGCCTGCTGCTGCAGGTTGCTGTACTGGCCGCCCGGCATTTCGTGAATGTAAACTTCCGGGTTGGGGTAAGATACGGTGTTGTCGATAGCTTTGTAGTAGGGGCGTACGCTTTCCCAGTAACGGGACATTTCGTTAAGCGCATTAATATCAATATGCGGCTGGCGCTGATGTCCGCTGAGCGCATAATAAAGGCTGGCTGCGCTGGGCTGAGAGGTGCCGCCAGACATGGCGCTCATGGCAACGTCTACAATGTCTACGCCTGCATCAATGGCGCGTGCGTAAGTGTAAATGCTGTTGCCGCTGCCTTCATGCGTATGCAGGTGGATAGGCACATTTACCGCATCTTTCAGTGCTGCAACAAGCTGATAAGAGGCTTCGGGTTTCAAAAGACCGGCCATATCTTTAATGCAGATGGAGTTGGCACCGGTTTTTTCCAGTTCTTTGGCCATCGTTACATAATATTTAAGGTCGTATTTATCGCGGCGCGGGTCTAAAATATCGCCGGTGTAGCACAGCGCTGCTTCGGCAAATTTGCCGGTGTCGCGTACAGCGTCAATGGAAAGCAGCATGTTGTCAATGCCGTTCAGGCTGTCGAAAATACGGAATACATCCACGCCGTTTTTAGCGCTGAGCTTGATAAATTCTTTAACAACATTATCCGGATAGCTGGTGTAGCCTACGGCATTAGCGCCGCGTACCAGCATCTGGAACAGGATGTTCGGACATTGTTCACGGAACTGCTGCAAACGTTTCCACGGGCTTTCATCAAGGAAGCGGTAAGCAACGTCAAAAGTTGCGCCGCCCCAGCATTCAAAGCTGAACAGATTGGGCAGCTTGCCGGCAGTGGTGCGGATAACTTTTAACATATCGTTGGTGCGCATACGGGTTGCCAGAAGCGATTGATGCGCATCACGGAAGGTGGTATCGGTAAACAGAACTTCTTTCTGGTCCATAACCCATTTGGAGAGCGCTTCCGGACCCTGGGCATCCAAAATTTGTTTGGTGCCGTCCGGCATGGTGCCGGTAAACGGTTTGGGCATATTCAGCGGAGCAAAATCCGGCTTGGGCTGTACGCCGACATTGTTGTAGCCGTTAACGGTAACATCGGCAATGTAGTGCAGCAGCTTGGTGCCGCGGTCCAAAGTTTTGGGGAACACAAACAGTTCGGTGTTCTCATCAACAAACGAAGTGTTATAGCTGCCGTCGGCAAAGCTGGGGTGAGCCAGTACGTTTTCAAGGAACAGAATGTTGGTTTTAACGCCGCGGATACGGAATTCTTTTAAGCAGCGCAGCATTTTGGTAATGGCAATTTGGTGCGTAAGACCGTGAGCGGTAGCCTTAACCAGCAGGGAATCGTAATATGGGGTGATAACAGAGCCGGTGAAAGCATTGCCGCCGTCAAGGCGCACGCCGAAACCGCCGCCGCTGCGGTAAGCAATCAGCTTGCCGGTATCGGGCATAAAGTTGTTGGCAGGGTCTTCCGTAGTAATACGGCACTGAATTGCATGGCCGAAACTTACGATTTTATCCTGCTCGGGAATGCCGATTTCCGGGCTGTGCAGAGAATAGCCTTCGGCAATTTTAATCTGGGTCTGCACAATATCGAAACCGGTAATTTCTTCGGTAACGGTATGTTCAACCTGAATACGTGGGTTAACTTCGATAAAGTAGAATTTGTCGTCCGGAGTAACCAGAAATTCAACGGTACCGGCACTGAGGTAGTTAACATTTTTCATCAGTTTAACTGCCGCATCGCAGATGTTTTTGCGCAGTTCCGGGCTGAGAGAAAACGCCGGAGCGATTTCAACCAGTTTCTGATGGCGGCGCTGTACGGAGCAGTCGCGTTCAAACAGATGCACAATGTTGCCCTGAGTATCGCCTAAAATCTGTACTTCAATATGTTTCGGGCTTTCGAGATATTTTTCCAGGTAAATTTCATCGCTGCCAAAAGCCTTTTTAGCTTCGGATTTAGCCATGTTGTACACGGTTTCCAAATCTTCGTTGCTGTTAACCATGCGCATGCCGCGTCCGCCGCCGCCGTTAACGGCTTTCAGCATAATCGGGAAGCCGTGCGCCTGTACAAAGCGGTATACGTCCTCAATGCTGTCAACAGGGCCGTCGCTGCCCGGAATCATCGGAATGCCGGCAAGTTTTGCCTGCTCGCGCGCGTTAACCTTATCGCCGAACATAATCAAATGCTCAAGGCGCGGGCCGATAAAAATAATGCCCTCTTCAGCGCAGCGTTTGGCAAGGTCGCTGTTTTCACTTAAAAAGCCGTAGCCGGGATGGATAGCGTCAACATCATGCTCATGTGCAATGCGGATGATGTCTTCAATATCGAGGTAAGCGTCGATAGGGCCTTTGCCCTCGCCGACAAGGTAAGCTTCATCTGCCTTATTGCGGTGAAGCGAAAGAGTATCTTCTTTTGAATAAATTGCCACTGTGCGGATGCCGAGCTCATTGCAGGCACGGAAAACGCGGATAGCGATTTCGCCGCGGTTGGCAACCAGAACAGACTTAATTTTTTGCATAGTTTACCCTCCTTCGGATAGTACAGTAATTATTTTATTAAAAAAAGTTACTAATTGCAATGCTTTCAACGCAAGTATTTCTGTATACACATATACATAAAAGTAAGCAGGAGAAATTACCTGCTTACTTGGCGTTTTAGCCTTTAAAATTTTTATTTTTTCAAATGTTTGTCGAAAAATGCTGTGATAACATCAAGCACCGGCTGCTGAATCCAGTAAGCGCCGCCGTGCTGTGCGCCAGGAATTATATAGCGTTCGGCTTCAAGTCCCTGCTGCCTGTATGCCTGAAACAGTAAATCTGTTTGTCCCGGTGAAACTACGGTATCGGCACTGCCGTGCATTAAAAGCAGCGGCGCGCTGTTTTTATCTACATAAGTAATAGGGCTGGCTTTTTTGGCAGCTTGCAGATTATCCAAAATGCCGCCGTCTTTACCGGTAAACACAGGGCTGCCGTTAACCCACAACGCTTCTGTCGCGCCTGGCGAATTATGCAGTTTTTGCACATCGGGTGGAAAATCCATGCCGATATTTGTCAAATCGGCAATGCCGTACAAATTGACGGCGCAGGCAACGGTGCTTTTTTCATCAAGGTTTTCGCCCTTATCAAAGGCGCGTGTGCCATTGGTCACAGCCGCGAAGGAAGACAAATAGCCGCCTGCGCTGCCGCCGATAATGCCTATGCGTTCTTTATCGATATTAAATTTACCGGCGTTGGCACGCAGATAACGTATAGCTGCCTTAACGTCTTCAAGAGGAGCGGGGAACTGCGCTGTCGGCGCAACGCGGTAGGTAATGCTGGCAACAACGTAACCGTTATCGGCAAAATGCATACGTTCCTGAATGCCGCGGGCACGGTTGGCGTTAATGAAACCGCCGCCGGTAACATAAATTATGCAGGGCATTTTTTCTTTGCGTTCGGGCTGCAGAATATCCATTTCCATCGGTACGCTTTGATAGCCGCGGGTGGGTACCTGCTCGTATACAACGCCGGGAATATAGTTTACTACAGTGCGGGAAGGAACTACGTTTAAAATTTTACTTTCTATATGCTGCGCTTCGAATGCCTGCGCTGCCGGTGCAGGGAAACAGCATGCCAGCGTAAGTACGGCTGCAAACGCCGCCAGAAAATTCTTTTTTGTTATAAACTTCATAACAAAGCCTCCTTAAAGTAATATACATATTTATTATAATACTTTGGCGGCGTGCTTTGTCAAATGGGCAGCAAAGCAAAAAGAGTTTGGCATTTTGCCAAACTCTTTTTGTGCGTATAGCTTTTATAGTTATCAGAAACTATATCTTATGCCAGCGTTCCATTTCCAATCGGTTGTAATATCGCCGCCGTAGGTTTTTTCAATATCAAAATACAGGTGCGTTACATCACTGAGATTAATGTTGGTGCCTACGCCAACTTCACACCAGCCGCCGCCAAGGTCTTCGTCAAAATGTCTTTCACGTCCTTCAGCATTTGTAAAGGTTACACCGGTTTCGCCATCAAAATCATACAGGTAAGAAGCACGCAGGTAAACATTGCCGTTGCCTAAATCTTTGCCAAATCTTACACCGGCGCGGCCGATAAGGCTTTCCATACCGTCTTGTGCTACTTCAATATCGCCTGCACGGTAATTTGCACTGCCAACATGACCGTAAGTCAGTTGTGCCTGAGGTTCAATCCAGAATCCGTTGCCCTGCTGGAAACGTTTGCCAACTTCTACGCCAATGGAATAACCGTTAGCGTCATATTCACCATCGCCCCAGGTATTTTTCAAATCGTGGTTCAAACGGGAGTATTTACCTACAATATCAATATAACTGCCGTCATCGTTCAGTTTGCTGCCATAAAGCGTTAAAGTTTTATGGTCCATTTCAAAGCTGCCGGTGTTGTAACCGCCATCGCCGTCAGTATAGCTAAATGCAGCACCTAAAGTCCAGTGCGGGTCAGTGCTTAATTTTTCATCATAACCAATTTGGTAGGTATTGTACTGGCTGTTAAGGCTCTTATAATCATTTTCTCCGCGAACCATACGTACCCAAACGCCGTGTTCGCCGTTGCTGTCACGCAGTTCGCCAAGGCGTTTGTTCATATCGTCCAATTCATTGCGCCAGCTGATTAAGCCCAAAGCGCCAACTTCTTCGGTGCCGAAAACATCAGGGTTTTTAATAATTTCATCAATGTTAACAGTGCCATCTTCATCTACAGTGCCTTTGCCGCCGTCATCAATGCCACCAGGATTTTGTTCAACATGTGCTCCGGTAGGTACAAGGATTTCAGGTAATTTGTTATCCTCGTAATTTTCGTAATCATCATATTCATGAGTGATTTTTACAACATATGCCAGTCGTTGTAAATCGTCTTTAAGGTTGCCGGTATTATTTTCGCTTGAACCAACAACAGTAATTCTACCGCAACCAATAGAATCATCTAATGGGTTGTATTTGTTGTTAACGTGAATATATACACCTTTGTCATAATCTTTTTTATATTCATCTACATTGGCGTAATTATATTCTTCAGTGCCGTTTACATTAATAGTCAGTTTATCAACATCAAAATCAATTTGCTCACCACGCCACTCTTCATCTTTATCACCAACGCCACCAAAATCAGCTTTAGCTTTTTTACCTAAATTAATAGTTACGTTATCGCCAGTGATATGTGCGACACTATTTATTTTATTCTCTTTCTCTTCTTGGTAAACAGAAGTTCTGAATTGAGCATTATCGCCAACAGTGATTTCTTTTAAAGTAAATTCAGCAGTTTCATTTTCGTTGCCCCACGTTTGTAAATTAAATCTATTCAAACTGCCGCTGTCTACAATAATATTATTTATGGTAGCAGAACTGTTATTGTTTAATTGGAACATTGTTTTTCCTTTTTGAGCGTGTATTTCATCAATGGTAACTTCTGCACCATTATATACTTCTACACGGGCACCATCACCACTTCCTAAGAACGCAGTATGATTAAGATATATTGGAGCTTTTATATATATTTGTTTATTAGATGTAATGATTAAACCAGTTTTACCCTTCCCTTGTGCTTCGACAACGATTTCACCAACGTTACTAAGCACATCATTATTCATTATTTGCAAACCTGTTTGGTTTGCTTTTCCTATAATTTTCAGTTTATCCGTATCCAATTTAGCAGATAATTTACGGTCATAAAGGTTGCCGCCAATACCGCGGTAAATAAATTCCTTATTAGCAGTAATGGTGCCAGCTATTTCTGCTTTATCATTACCATTACCATAAATATCTAAAGTACCGGTTTCAATAGTTCCGTTATTGGTAAAAGTACCGCCGTCAACAGTTATTTTGTCGGTAGCAATTACTTTGCCGTTGTTGGTAAAATCATCTGTACCTACATTAATAGTAGGTGTGTCAGTTTTTTCGTCACCAGCATTAACAGTGAAATCTGCCGCATAAGCGTTGCCTGTAATTACAAAAGCCATCAGCGCGCTTAAAGCAAAAACTTTTTTAAAATTTTGCTTTTTCATAAAACAACCCCCTTATAAAAGCCTTTTGTAATTTTATTATAGCATTGAATTCCCCCCCGTAAAGACTGCGTGGATAACGGTTATTAAATGGCTGATGTTCAATTTAGTATAAATTTTTAATGTTTGTATTTTGATATATGTATTTTATGAAATAAAAAAGGCGCTACGCAAAGCATAGTGCCTTTATAAAAGTTTCAGTAATTTTATTTTTATATAATTTTACTCCAGCAAATTGTTCTTGCGCCAGCCTTCGCTTTTCCAGCGGTAAATAAATACCAGTGCGCGCAGGCATTCATCAAGGCACATGGCAAGCCAAACGCCCACCAGCCCCCAGCCAAGGTGCAGGCCAAAGAACCATGCGCCGAGCGTTGCCACGCTCCACATGGAAACAAGCCCCGTTGTTACCGGCCATTTAATATCGCCCGCCGCCTGCAAACTCATAACCATTACCATGTTTACGGCGCGCCCGGCTTCCAAAAACACTTCTATTAAAAAGATGTGTCTGCCAAGTTCCAGCACTTCCGGATTATCGGTAAAAATGCCATAAATGTTGTCGCTGTTAAAAAACAAAATCAAAGTCAGCGTGGTGCTGATGGTTACGGCTATGCGGATGGTTTTCCATACGCGCTTTTCCACGGCATCCAAATCGCCTGCGCCGATTAAAAAACCGACGATAATTTGCGTTGCCATGGCAAGCGCCTGCGAATATATATAGGAAAACATGGCGATAATATAAGCGTAAATTTTGGTAGTGATAACCACAAGCCCCATTACGTTTACAAAGCGCATGATGACCATTTGCGAAATCTGGTAAGAGAGCGATTCGCCGCCGGACGGCAAACCAAGGTACAAAATTTTATACAGTGTATTTTTGGGGAAGGGGCGCAGATATTTAAAAGACAGGCGGACATCAATAAATTTGCGGAAGAAGTATAAAATTAACAGCAGCCCCAGCACTTTACTGGTATTGGTGCTGATGATTACGCCCAAAACGCCGAGGGATGGTATAGGCCCAAGCCCGTGAATAAGCACGCAGTTGCCTGCGATATTGATAATGTTCATAATTACAGAACAAATCATGGTTATTTTCAGCAGTGAATATCCGCGGAAGAAAGATATGAAGGAAATATACGCCGACTGCACAACGATAAAAAGACCGATGTAACGCAAAAACAGCGATGCTTCATCCCAGATATCTGCCGGTACATCAAGCAGGTTTAAAAAGAAACCGTCAAAAATAAACAGCGCCGCGCTGATGATAATGCCAAATACTAAATTGGCAAGCAGGGCAACGGTGCATACTTCGGCAACTTTTTCTTTGTTGCCGGCGCCGCGGTGCTGGGCAATTAAAATAGTTGCCGCCATGCTGATAACGCTGAGTGCGATAATAACGATATTGATAATCTGGTTGGCGTTGCCTACGGCGGCAACCGAATGCTGAGAGTAATGGCTGAGCATGAACTGGTCCACATTGCCGACCATCATTTGCAGCAGTATCTCAATAAAAATAGGCCATGTCATTTTAAAAACCGAAAGTTTCTGCGTGCCTTCGGCTGATTTTAATGCAGTCATTAATAAACTCCTTTATATAAAACAAATTGCTGTAAAAAAATATCTATTATTATAGCAGTTTGTAAAACATTTACAAGCAAAAAAATGTAAAAAACTGCTGATTGCATAAATTCGCAAAAGTCTGACAAAATAATGTTAACCAGAGCGTTATAAAAAGTTGACAATGAAAACGGCAATACTTATAATTAAACCGTAAAGGTTGTGATGAATTATGTTAAAACTTATCGGGGCTTTAGCCGATTTTAACGGCCCTACTTACGATGGCTGCGTGATGGCAAAGGCAGCTTTGAAAATTGAAAATCTGGATAACGCAGGTTATGCAACACGTCCCATAAAAATGGCGCCGCCGCGCATGGGCGTTATTGAAGCATATAAAGAAGGCGCTGCATCTTTAACGGTTACGCTTTTGCGCCCGCTGGTACGTGCCGGTGAAATGCCGGAAGTTGTGCCGCAGGGCGAAAAACTTTTGAGCTTTGTAATTGATAAGGATGAAATTAACGCTTATCTTGATGCTGTAAATGATACCAATTCTATTCACCGCGGCGATAACCCCGTTGTGCCGGGTTTGTGCATGATTGAGCATTTGTGGCGCGCGCTTAACAAGCCGCTGCCGCTGAACTGGGATGTAAAATTTAAAATGCCGGCGTTTGGCGGCGAAACCATTGACGTTTATAAAAACGGCGAAGCGCTTGACGGTTACTGCGGCGGGCGCGAACTGTTCAGCATTGCGGTAAAGGGGCGGTAATATGGCACAGGTTAAACCGGACGGCACGCGCGAGATGGTAAAAATGGCGCTTTTGATGGCTATGAACTGCGTTTCGGCGTATGTTATCATACCGCTGCCGTTTTCATTATCGCCAATATCTCTGCAAACTGTGTTTGTAAACCTTTTGGCATTTTTGCTTACGTCGCGGCAGGTGCTTATAGCAATGAGCGCTTACCTTTTAATGGGGCTTGCAGGGCTGCCTGTATTTACCGGCGGCGCCAGCGGGCCGGGCAAATTATTTGGCCCTACAGGCGGTTATATTTTTGGCTTTATGATAGCGGCTCTTTTAATAAGCTGGCTGCGCGGCAGCAATTACAGTTTTAAACGCTGCGGCTTTTTGGGCGTTGTTGTAGGCATACCGGTAATTTATTTGTTCGGTGTGGCACAGCTTAACCTGTTAACCGGCATCGGCTGGGAAAAAGCAGTTATTACCGGCGCATTGCCTTTTATACCGATGGATATTGTTAAGTGCCTGGCTGCGGCATACATTACCGCGCCGGTGCAGCGTGCGATTGGCGGCGGACGCTGATGGACAGGGTTTGCCTTATTGGCGGGCTGCGCACTTATATAGGGCTGACGGGCGGCGTGTATAAACATGTGCCGGCAGAACTTTTGGGCGCGGCTGTGCTGCAGGAAATTGTAAAAAAATATAAGGTGCTGCCGCAGCAGATTATTGCCGGCAACGGCGTGGGCGCAGGCGGCAATATTGCGCGCCTTGCGGCTTTGGAAGCCGGGCTTGCTGAAACAATACCTGCCGTAAGCATAGATGTGCAGTGCGGCAGCGCTTTGGAAGCCGTGGCGATGGCGGCGGCGAAAATTGAAGCCGGGGAAGTGGACGTAATTATTGCCGGCGGGTTTGAAAGTACCAGTACGCAGCCGCGGCGCGGTTATAACGCTAACCATCCGGATTATAAAGGCGAAGAAACGTATAGCGTGGCAAAATTCATGCCCGGCATTCACCGCGAGACGGTTATGCTTGAAGGCGCCGAACTTACGGCGCAGCGTGAAAATATCAGCCGGGCTGAAAGCGACCCATGGGTTCTGCGCAGCCACAAACTTGCGGCACAGGCAGCGGCAGAAGGCGTTTTGCAGGATATAATAGTTCCCTGTTTTGGCGCCGTGCGCGATGAAGGCATACGCCCCAAAATGAGCCAGAGGCTTTTGGACAGGCTGCCCTGCGTGATTGCAGGCGGAAGTTTTACTAATGCCGCCAATGCCTGCCTGACCAATGACGGAGCGGCTTTTGTGCTTTTAGCAAGTGAAGAATATGCCGCAGCGCACAGCCTTGTGCCGCAGGCAAAAATCCGCTGCGGAGCGGTTGTTGGGGGAGACCCTTTGGTAAGCCCCAAAAGTGCGGTGCTGGCGGTGCAGGCGCTGCTGCAAAAAGCAGGGCTTAGGCATGAAGAAATAGATTGTTTTGAACTTAATGAGGCTTTTGCCGTTATTGATGTGCTGTTCAGCCGTGCCTTTCCGGGGCATGGCGACGGCTACAATATTTTTGGCGGAGCGTTGGCTTACGGGCATCCTTACGGCGCATCGGGCGCAATTATTTTGCTGCACCTTTTAAAATCGCTGCAAAAGCGCAGCGGCAGGTACGGCGTTGCAGCCGTTGCGGCAGCAGGCGGCGTGGGAACAGCGCTTTTGATTGAGAGATGTTAATATGGATTACTTGCAGATGCTGCAAAACAAGCCGCCCCATAAGGCGGCTTTAATAACAGAAGAACGTATTTATACTTACGGCGATTTGGCTGAACTGGCACTCCGGCGCAGGCAGGAAAGCGCAGGACAGTTCGGCATCTGCTTTATAAAAAAACTTACGGTTGCAGAGCAGCTTATTGAATTTATAGCGTTAAGCGGAACAAAACTCGTTCCTGTGCTTGCGCCTCAGCAGGCAGATACCGGCAGCCTTAGCGGTATATCCGCACCTCCGGAAGCGTGCATGGGCGTAATGACAAGCGGCACGACCGGAGCAGCAAAAGTATTGTTCCGCACATACGCAAGCTGGGCAGGCTTTTTTGATGAGCAGAACCGCGTGTTTGGCATAACGGAAGATAGCTGCATGTTTGCGCAGGGCAGCCTGGCTTTTACCGGCAACCTTAATTTGTATATGGGCGCTTTTCATGCCGGGGCGTGTGTGGCGGCTGCTGATAAGTTCCGTCCCCGCTTATGGCAGGAAATGATTATGCAAAATAACTGTGATGTGGTGTATTTAATACCAACAAAACTGCGCTTGCTTGCACGCAGCGCCAAAGCAGCCATGCCCTGCGTAAAAAATATAATTGCCGGTTCGCAGGGGTTTGATCGCAGGGATATGGCGGCGGTAAAACGTATTATGCCCAATGCGGAAATGACTTTGTATTATGGCGCAAGCGAAGTAAACTACATTACTTATATTACGGGCAGTGAAATGACTGATGACCGCACTTTGATAGGCAGGCCTTTTAACGGTGTAGGTGTAAGCGTAAAAAACGGCGAAATTTATATTGATACGCCATACCATGTTATCGGCAAGCCTCGTCCCTGCACGCTTGGCGACTGTGGCAGTGTTGACGGTAACGGCATGCTGCATTTTTTGGGCAGGCGTGATGATATGTATAATATTAACGGGCTGAAAATATCCGGCTTAAAAGTTACCGGCGCGCTGCTTGATTGTGATGGCGTGGAAGATGCGGCGGTATTGCCAGTTTACAGTACGGAAGGAGATGCTCTGGCAGCGTTTATAGTTGGCAAAGGTCTTACCAAAACAAGCATTTTACAAAAACTGCACGGCAAACTGACAGAACATGAACTGCCCAAACACATAATTTTTATGGAAGATCTGCCGAAAAACGAAAGCGGCAAAACAGACCGCAAAAAATTACAAAAACTGCTGTAAAATAAAAACCTGCTGCCAGGGTTTAAAGCCTGTGCAGCAGGTTTTTTATATGAATTTACCGGTGATGCTGGCGGGTACGGCTTTAATTTGCTGCGGTGTGCCGCAGGCAACAATAGTGCCGCCTTCCGTGCCGCCGCCCGGTCCCATATCAATAATGTAATCGGCGTTTCTGATAACGTCAAGGTCGTGTTCGATAACAATAACCGTTGCGCCGCTGTTAATAAGCGTTTGGAATACTCCAAGCAGCGTGCGCACATCAAGCGGATGCAGGCCGATTGTAGGCTCATCAAAAATAAAGATGGCATCGCTTTGGGTTCTGCCCATTTCACTGGCAAGTTTAAGGCGCTGCGCTTCGCCGCCGGAAAGGCTCGGTGTTTCTTCTCCCAAAGTTAAATAGCCGAGACCCAAATCCTGCAAAACCTGCAAACGCTGGCGCACCAGTTTTAAATCAGCACAGGCTGTAATGGCGGTTGTAATATCCATGTCCATCAAGTCGGGCAGGGAATATGTTGCGCCTGTACCAGCTGTATATTTTACCTTGCCTGCATCTTTGCCATAGCGGCTGCCGCGGCAATCGGGGCAGGGAATCTGCACATCGGGCAAAAACTGTACATCAAGGTTAATAACGCCGGTGCCGTCACAGGTTGGGCAGCGCAGTTTGCCGGTATTGTACGAAAAATCGCCGGCTTTAAAGCCGAAGTTTTTAGCATCGGGCGTGCGGGCAAAAATTTTACGCAGTTCGTCATGCACATTGGCATAAGTGGCAACAGTGGAGCGGACGTTAATGCCTATCGGAGTGGCGTCAATAAGTTTTACGTTTTTTATGCCGTCCGCTTTTGCCGCAAGCACATGTTCCGGCAGTTTTTGTTCGTTGATGGCGGCGGTAAGCCCTGGTACAAGGCTTTCCAGTATCAGCGTGGTTTTGCCGCTGCCGCTGACGCCGGTTACAACGGTGAGCCTGCCTTTGGGGATATCAACTTTAAGCGGCTTTACGGTATGGATTGCGCCTGTTTCAAGATGAATGACCCCTTGCGCGAACATTTCTTCTGCCGGTGTCTGCGGGCGTACATGGCGCTGAATACCGGAGGATAAAAATGGGCCGATTTTGGAATTTTTGTTCACTGCAATATCCGCAAGGCTGCCTTCAGCAATAACATTGCCTCCGCCTGCTCCGGCTTCCGGCCCCATTTCAATCAGCCAGTCGGCTTCTTTTAAAATCTGCGTATCGTGGTCAACAAGGATTATCGAATTGCCGTCAGCGATTAAATCGTGCATAACGCCGTTAAGCCCTACAATGTTGGAAGAGTGCAGGCCTATTGAAGGTTCATCCAGCACATATAAAACGCCGGTGGTGCGGTTGCGCACAGCGCGTGCAAGCTGCATGCGCTGCCTTTCGCCGGTGGAAAGGGTGCTGCTGGCTCGGTTAAGCGTGAGGTAGCCAAGTCCTAAATCCATCAGTCTTTTGGCAACGGTTTGGAAGGATTCGCAGATGCTTTTCGCCATCGGGCGCATGGTTTCCGGCAGGCTTGCCGGTACGCCGTCCACCCATTTTATAAGTTCCGTCAAGGTCATGCGGCAGACTTCGTCAAGATTTATTCCGCGCAGTTTTGGCGCGCGTGCTGCTTCGCTCAGGCGCGAGCCATGGCAGTCCGGGCAGATATCCTGCTTTAAAAATTTTTCCACGCGCTTCATGCCTTTTTCGTCCTTAACTTTGGCAAGTGCGTTTTCTACGGTGTAAACCGCATTATAATAGGTAAAATCAAGTTCGCCGGCCTGGTTGCTGTTTTTTGCTTTATAAAAAATATGTTTCTTTTCGGCAGGGCCGTGATAAACAATTTCCTTTTCTCGTTCCGTTAAATCTCGAAAGGGTACGTTGGTGCGCACGCCCATGGCGCGGCAGACGTCAGTCATCAGCGACCACATCAGCGAATTCCAGGGGGCCACGGCGCCTTCGTCAATGGTAAGGCTTTCATCTGGCACGAGCGTGGCAAGGTCTACGGTGCGTACCATGCCGGTACCATCGCAGGTACGGCAGGCTCCCTGGCTGTTGAAGGCAAGTTCTTCCGCTCCGGGCGGCCAGAATCTGGCGCCGCATTCAGGGCAGGTAAGCTGCTGTTCGGCAGCAACGGCAAGCGTTGGCGGCACATAATGACCGTTAGGGCAGCGGTGGCTGGCAAGGCGTGAGAACATCAGGCGCAGGCTGTTTAAAAGTTCCGTGCCTGTGCCGAAGGTGCTTCGTATGCCGGGCACGCCGGGGCGCTGATGCAGGGCGAGGGCGGCAGGCACATACAATACTTCGTCAACCTGTGCTTTGGCGGCCTGCGTCATGCGGCGGCGTGTGTAGGTGCTGAGCGCTTCCAGATAACGGCGGGAGCCTTCGGCATATAAAACGCCCAGTGCCAGCGACGATTTGCCGCTGCCCGATACACCGGCGATGCCAACAATTTTATTCAGCGGCACATCGACATTTACATTTTTTAAGTTGTGTACGCGCGCGCCGCGGATTTTAATTTTATCAACCATATAGCGTCTCCTTTAAAAACGAAAGCGGCGCATGGATAGCCATGGCCGCTTCTGACACTTAATACTGCTTTTAAAATTTAAGGGTTACACCAACGTTAACGCCTTTGGTGCGTACGTCAGTGTCATGAATTGCCGCTTCGTCATATTTATGGTCGTAGTATGAAAGGTTTAAATCGACATTGCTCAAAAGCGGGCGGCTGAGGCCAATTTCATAACCTTTGATTTTGCTGCCGATAGCCGTTCTTGTCCATACGGTAAAATCAAGAGGCAGTTTAACGCTGCCCTGCAGGCCGAACTGGGCAGAATTGGTATTGCGGCCGTGGCCGTACAAGTCGGTATCGGTATTTAAATAACCTGCATATACATCAAGCCC
>USHB01000007.1 GCA_900554395.1 uncultured Phascolarctobacterium sp. | reverse complement strand
TAATTTTGCTTGTGCAGAAAGGCTTTTAGTTTTATAATATACTTTATTATAACAATGCCTTGCGGCAGATTTTGGAGGGGGATAACCAGATGAAAAAATTTTTGGCATTACTGATGACGGCTATGATGGCGCTGGCGCTTGTTACGGCAGGCTGCGGCGGCAATGAAGAAGAAAAAGCGGGAAGCGAAAAAGTGCTGCGCGTAGGTACGGAGCCTTCGTTTGCGCCGTTTGAAATGCAGGCGGAAGGTTCTGAAGAACTTACCGGCTTTGATATGGATTTAATCCGCGCTATCGGCAAGCAGCTTGGCTATAAAGTAGAAATCAGCGCAATGGGCTTTGATGCTTTAATTCCTGCTTTGCAGGCTGATAACATTGACGTGGCCCTTGCCGGCATGAGCATTACCGAAGAACGCAAACAGCAGGTAATTTTTTCCGACCCGTATTATAAATCAGGGCTTTTGGTAATGGTGCCGAAAGACAATAACGATATTAAAAGCATTGACGATTTGAAAGGCAAACGCATTGCCGTACAGATTGGCACTACCGGCGCTTTCCGTGCGGAAACCGTTGAAGGCGCAAAGGTTACTGCTTTTAATGATAACGGCAGCGCAGTGCTGGAGATGAAAAACGGTGCGGCTGATGCTGTAATTAACGATGCTCCTGTATTAAAATACTTTCTGGCGCAGGGCGGCAGCGAATACGCCAAAACCGTTGGTGAAGTGCTGAATGCCGAAGATTACGGCATTGCCGTTAAAAAAGGCAACGATAAACTGGCTGCTGACATCAACAAAGCGCTTAACGAACTGAAACAAAACGGCGAGTTCGACAAGATTTACAACAAATGGTTCGGCGAAAGCAAATAATGATTTTTTATGCAGCTTTTTTGAAACTTTTTGTTGCTTAACCGCCGTTTTAGAGCTATAATATTTTAACAGATAAAAGTTTTGTAAATTTATACGTATGGAGGTTATGTTTATGAAAAAATATTTAGTGTTTTTGATGGCTGCTTTGATGCTTGTTGCCCTTGCAGTGGCAGGCTGCGGCGGCTCTAAGGAAGAAAGCAAGCCTGCTGCAGATACCAATAAAGTTCTGCGCGTGGCTACCGAGCCTACTTTTGCTCCGTTTGAATTCCAGGAAGAAGGCTCCGATAAACTTTCCGGCTTTGATATGGATTTAATCCGTGCTATCGGCGCTAAAATGGGTTATAAAGTAGAAATTGCCAACATGGGCTTTGACGCTCTTATTCCGGCGCTGAACACCGGTAATATTGATGTTGCCATTGCCGGCATGAGCATTACCGATGAAAGAAAAGAAGTCGTAGGCATGTCTGACCCGTATTATACTTCCGGTCTTATCGTTATGGTTAAAAAAGACAACAACGATATCAAAGGCATTGATGATTTGAAAGGCAAACGCATTGCCGCACAAATCGGCACCACCGGCGCAGCAAAAGCACACAGTGTTGAAGGCGCGGTTGTAACCGAATTCAATACCAATACCGAATCTGCTATGGAACTTACCAATGGCGGCGTTGACGCTGTTATTAACGACAGCCCGGTTATCGGTTATTATCTGGCACAGGGCGGCAGCGAAGTTGCTAAAACCGTTGGCGATGTAATGGAAGCAGAACAGTATGGCATTGCCGTTAAAAAAGACAACACCAAACTGCTTGAAGAAATCAACAAAGCATTGGCAGAACTGAAACAAAACGGCGAATACGATAAGATTTACAAAACCTGGTTCGGTGAAGTGAAGAAATAAGCATTGAGCCTGAATGCGGGGTACATCAACGGTGACGAAGGTGGCCCCGTATTTTATTTATTTCAGGCTGACGGGAAGGAACGAAAACCTCAATGGAATTAAACTTTGGATTAATACAGGACGCTATACCGCTTTTGCTTGCAGGTGCGGGCATTACTCTTGAAATTACCGCAATGAGCGTAGGCTTTGGCCTGTTAATCGGTATGATTATCGGCGTGGCAAGGCTGGCAAGCATTAAACCGGTGCGTTATGCAGCTAACTTTTATGTAGATTTTATCCGCGGTACGCCGCTTCTGGTACAAATCTTTCTGGTTTATTTTGCGCTGCCTACCATTATCGGACAGCGTATCGACCCGTTTTTTGCGGCTATCTGCGCGTGCTCCATTAACAGCGGCGCATACATTGCCGAAATTTTCCGTGCCGGCATCCAGTCTATTGATAAAGGCCAGATGGAAGCAGGCCGCTCTCTTGGCATGACATGGTATCAGACCATGCGTTACGTTATTATGCCGCAGGCATTTAAGCGCATTATTCCGCCTCTTGGCAACGAATTTATCGCTATGCTGAAAGATTCTTCCCTGGTATCCGTTATCGGTTTTGAAGAACTGACAAGGCGCGGACAGCTTATTATTGCCCGCACTTACGCTTCTTTTGAAATCTGGCTGGCAGTTGCCGTAATTTACCTTATTATGACCTTTACGGTTGCACGCCTGGTAGGTATGATGGAGCGGAGGTTTGAAACAAAATGACAAACGAAATGATTAAAATTACCGGGCTGAAGAAAAATTACGGCAGCCTTGAAGTTTTGCGCGGCATTGACCTTACCATTGCCGAAAAAGAAGTAGTGGTAATAATAGGTCCCAGCGGCAGCGGCAAAAGTACTTTGCTGCGCTGCATGAACTATCTTGAAGAACCTACCGAAGGCACCATTGTTGTAGATGGCATCAAACTTGACGGCGAAGCCAACATTAACGAAGTGCGCAAAGAAGTAGGCATGGTGTTCCAGCGTTTTAACCTGTTTCCGCATATGACGGTGCTTGACAACCTTGTGCTTGCGCCGATGAAGGTCCGCGGCATCAGCCGCAAGGATGCCGAAGCAACGGCTATGGAACTTTTGGGTAAAGTAGGCCTTTCCGATAAGGCAGGTGCGTATCCGGACCAGCTTAGCGGCGGCCAGCAGCAGCGCGTTGCCATTGCCCGTGCGCTTGCCATGAAGCCGAAGGCGCTTTTGTTTGACGAGCCGACTTCTGCCCTTGACCCGGAAATGATTAAAGAAGTTCTGGACGTTATGAAAACGCTTGCCAATGAAGGCATGACGATGGTTGTTGTTACCCACGAAATGGGCTTTGCCCGCGAAGTAGGCGACAGAGTGCTGTTTGTTGACGGCGGCAAAATTCTGGAACAGGGCGCTCCGGATGATATTTTCCTGCATGCTAAGGAAGAACGTACCCGCAGCTTCTTGTCAAAAATTTTATAAGCAAATTGTTACAAATTTATCAAAGTGTAAACTCGTGCAGAAAAAAGACTTTTTTGCACGAGTTTTTGTAATTTTTTGCAGGAGTTTTAAATATTACGGCGAATACTAATAATAACAAACAAAGAGTTTGTTATCCCGGACCTCGGGATTAAGGAGGGATAATTTATGAACGTAAACGTAAGAGGAAAGAACATTGTTGTAACACCGGCGTTGAAAGAGTATGTAGAAAAGAAAATTACGAAAATTACGCGCCAGTTTAAAACTGTTGGCGATATCAGTGCAGTATTAAAAGTTGAAAAAGGCAACCATATCGTTGAAATTACCGTTCCTGCCAGCGGCATTTTAATCAGAGCACAGGAAACCACGAAAGATATGTACTCTTCCATTGATTTGGTAGTAGAAAAAATCGAACGCCAGGTACATAAATATAAAACACGCCTTGCCAAACGTAAATACAGCAACTTTGCTGAACCGGTGCCTGCTCCTGAAGTAGAAGCGGCTCCTGATGATGAATTCAAGATTATCAAGAACAAAAAATTCTCGATGAATCCGATGACGGCAGAAGAAGCAATTTTGCAAATGAATTTGCTTGACCATGATTTCTTTGTATACTATGACCCCGATTACGGCGGAGTAAATGTAGTATATCGCCGCAAAGACGGCAATTATGGTTTGCTGCAGCCTGAGTTAAAATAATCTTTACATTGATTTCACAAAAAAGCCCGGGAGAAAGCTCCCGGGCTTTTGACTTTTTGGTCTGTTTTTGGTAAAATTTTATGTTAGTATAGTGTTTATAAAACACGGAAATTTAAGGAGTGAGAGTGTTGCTCGAAGGCTTATTGAAAAAGATTTTTGGTGACCCAAACGCCAAAGAGTTAAAAGAAATACAAGTCCTTGTTGATAAAATCAATGCGCTGGAACCGGAAATGCAGGCGTTAAGCTCTGCCAACCTTGCTGCCAAAACCGGCGAATTTAAACTGCGTCTTGCCAAAGGCGAAACTTTGGATGATATTTTGCCGGAAGCTTTTGCCGTTGTGCGCGAAACATCCAAACGTATTACCGGCATGCGCCATTTTGACGTACAGCTTATCGGCGGCTGCGTACTGCACCGCGGCAAAATTGCCGAGATGCGTACCGGCGAAGGCAAAACGCTTGTTGCAACCCTGCCTGCATATTTAAACGCATTAACCGGCAAAGGCGTGCATGTTGTTACCGTCAACGATTATCTGGCACGCCGCGACAGCCAGGATATGGGCCGCATTTATAAAGCCCTTGGCCTCAGCGTCGGCCTTATTGTGCATGATATGGATTATCCCGACCGCAAAGCGGCTTATGCTGCCGATATTACCTACGGCACCAACAACGAGTTCGGTTTTGACTATCTGCGTGACAACATGGTTGTTGATGAAAGCCAGATGGTTCAGCGCGAACTTAATTACTGCATCGTCGATGAGGTTGACAGTATCTTAATCGACGAAGCGCGTACCCCGCTTATCATTTCCGGCCCGGGCGAAAAATCTACCGATTTGTACCGCGTACTGGCGCATGTTGTTGCCAATATGACGGAAGGCGAAGATTATACCGTTGATGAAAAACTTAAAACGGTTGCTCCTACGGAAACCGGTATTGCCAAAGCTGAAAAAATGCTGGGCATCGGCAATCTGTATGATGCTGAACACGGCGTTGACTTCTCGCATCATTTGATGTGCGCTTTAAAAGCCAAAGCCATTATGCACCGCGATAAAGATTACGTTGTAAAAGACGGTCAGGTAATTATCGTAGACGAATTTACCGGACGCCTCATGTTCGGCCGCCGCTTCTCCGAAGGCCTGCATCAGGCTATTGAAGCCAAAGAAGGCGTTAAGGTTGAACGAGAAAGCCAGACTTTGGCAACCATCACTTTCCAGAACTACTTCCGTATGTACAACAAACTCAGCGGTATGACCGGTACTGCTAAAACGGAAGAACAGGAATTCCAGAAAATTTATGGTTTGGATGTTGTTGTAATTCCGACCAACAAACCGATGATTCGTATTGATTATCCGGACGTTATTTATAAAACCAAACGCGCTAAATATAAAGCAGCCGTTGCGGAAATTGAAGAATGCCATAAATCCGGCCGCCCGGTACTGGTTGGCACAACCTCTATCGCTCAGTCCGAAGAACTTTCGGCTATGCTGAAACGCCGCGGCATTCCTCATAACGTCCTCAATGCAAAATATCACGAAAAAGAAGCGGAAATCATCTCCCATGCAGGCCAGTACGGCGCTGTAACTATTGCTACCAACATGGCAGGCCGCGGTACCGATATTGTGCTTGGCGAAGGCGTGCCTGAACTTGGCGGTCTGCATATTATCGGTACGGAACGCCACGAAAGCCGCCGTATTGATAACCAGCTCCGCGGACGCTGCGCCCGTCAGGGCGACCCTGGTTCTTCCAAATTCTTCCTTTCTCTGGAAGATGACCTGATGCGTTTATTCGGCTCGGATAATATTTCCGGCATTATGGATAAACTGGGCATGGAAGAAGATGAACCCATTGAGCATAAACTGGTAACCAAATCCATCGAATCTGCACAGAAGAAGGTAGAAGCACGCAACTTCACCATCCGTAAACAGGTTCTGGAATACGATAACGTAATGAACCAGCAGCGCGAAGTTATTTACAGCCAGCGCCGCAAAATTTTGCAGCAGGCTAACCTGCGCGATACCATTATGGAAATGGTGCATAAGGTTGTGGACCGCACAATGGCCATGTATGCGCCGCCCGAAGTTTATTCCGAAGACTGGGATTTGCAGGCGCTCATTAATTATGCCGAAGAATTCTACGCTCCGCACGGACTTTTGACTGTTGAATATTTGCAGAACCTCAGCCGTGAGGAACTGGAAGAATACCTGCATAAAGTTGCAGACGAGCATTACGCAGAACGCGAAGCCGCAATTACTCCGGAACTGATGCGTGAACTGGAAAATCTTGTAATGCTTAAAGTAGTTGATAACCACTGGATGGAACACCTTGATGCCATGGATATGCTGCGTGAAGGTGTTGGCCTGCGCGCATACGGCCAGAAAGACCCGCTGGTTGAATATAAATTTGAAGCCTATGATATGTTCCAGGCTATGATTGATGCCATTCAGGATGACGTTGTGCGCTACATTTACCGTGTAAACGTAGTTACCCAGCCCAAGGTTGAAGACCGTCTTGAAAACGCTTCTACCAACGCGCAGGACGAAGGAACCAAACAGCCGGTTGTAAAAAAGGATGAACCCGGCCGTAATGACCCGTGTCCCTGCGGCAGCGGCAAAAAGTATAAAAACTGCTGCGGCAAAGATAAATAAGAAAACCATAAATTAAAATATATTACCTATGAAGGGATGTGAATTTGGTGCTGATAGAGGAATATAAACCGGAAATATCCGCATTAAAGCAAAAATTAGAGGAAATGAGGGGGTCTCTTTGACGTCGCTGCTAAAGAAGACCGCATTGCTGAATTAGAACATAAAATGGGTGCGCCCGATTTTTGGGATGACCCCGATGCAGCACAGAAAACTGCGCAGGCAGTAACCCAGCTTAAAGCTGAAGTTGATACCGTCCGCACCCTTGAACAAAGACTGGACGATTTGGAAGTAATGGTGGAACTGGCTTTGGAAGAACCGGATTCCGGCATGGATGAAGAACTTGCCGCCGGTTTGGAAACAGCCAAATCTGAAATTGAGCATTTGGAACTCGGCATGCTGCTTAACGGCGAATATGATGCCAATAATGCAATTTTAACTCTGCATGCCGGTGCCGGCGGCACGGAAGCGCAGGACTGGACAAGCATGCTGCTGCGTATGTTCACCCGCTATGCAGAACGTGAAGGCTTCCAGATTGAAATGCTTGATTACCTTCCCGGCGATGAAGCAGGCGTAAAAAGCGCAACGCTGCAAATTAACGGCCATAACGCTTACGGTTATTTGCGCAGCGAAAAAGGCGTAC
This sequence comes from uncultured Phascolarctobacterium sp., assembly GCA_900554395.1. Classification (GTDB taxonomy): domain Bacteria; phylum Bacillota; class Negativicutes; order Acidaminococcales; family Acidaminococcaceae; genus Fusicatenibacter_A. The sequence continues at coordinate 10,885 of USHB01000007.1, read as the reverse complement.
ACCGTCTTGTGCGCATTTCTCCGTTTGATGCCAACGCACGCCGCCATACTTCTTTTGCGGCGGTAGACGTTATGCCGGAACTGGATGACAGCGTTGATATTAAAATTGACCCTTCTGATTTAAAAGTTGATACTTACCGCGCTAGCGGCGCAGGCGGACAGCACGTTAACAAAACAAGTTCCGCCGTGCGCATGACGCACCTGCCAACAGGCATTATTGTACAGTGCCAGAACGAACGCTCGCAGATTCAGAACCGTGAACGCTGCATGCAGCTTTTGCGCGCCAAATTGTATGAATTTGAACGTGCAAAACAGGAAGCGCTGAAAAACGATATTGCCGGCGATTACCAGGATATTGAATGGGGCAGCCAGATTCGCTCCTATGTATTCCAGCCTTATAAAATGGTAAAAGACCACCGTACCGGAGCAGAAACCGGCAATGTCCAGGCAGTAATGGACGGCGGGCTTGATATGTTTATTGAGGCTTATTTAAGGTCGCAGCAAAAGAAAATTTAAGTACGGTAGTGGGTGGAGATAGCGATGAAAAGCCGTTATAATCCGTTCCTGCTTGCAGTTATGCTCATCGGGCTTATCGGTGCGTTGTGGCTTAATTACAGCAGATACGAAATTGAAAAACAAAACGATACCGTGGAAATGGCAATGGAGTACGAAGGCTTGCAGCAGCTTGCGGCCTGGGAAGGCCTGCCGTTTGATGATGTGCTGAAAAAATTTAAGGACGCCGGCGTAACTTCGCTGATAGTTTTTGATACTACTTTGCAGAAACTTAACGATAAAGGGCTTGTTTACGCAGTAACCGGGCGCGAACTTTTGCAGGACGGCGTAAACGGCACCGGCGGCAGGTTTGCTGCTGCCATGCAGGATGAAATAATTGCCGATGCTGTTTACATTACCGGCGGCAGCTCACCCGTAACTTTTAAGGAAGTTGAGGAAGATTTGCACCTGCGCTATGCAGACAGCCGCATTGCCGTTGTAAGTGAATCTCCGCGCATTATCCGCGTATTGGGCGACCCGCGCATCCTTGAAAAAGATAACTACGATACCAAGCAGCCGCTCATGCAGGCTCCGCTCGGTCTTTCTACCGAAGAAATGCAGCAGGTTGCCGGTGCGGGCTTTAACGTTATTGTACGTCCGCAAAACTATCTGCCTGTAACGGAAGCGCAGATTGACAGCGTTTTTGACCGCATTGACAAATCCGGAGCCAACGTTGTTTCTTATATAGGCTGCGGCAAGGAAGTTGTAGGCTTCCCCGGTAAGCTGGATTATATGGCAGAAAAACTGAAAAGCCATAATATGGTTTTCGGCATGGTGGAGCATTACACCCAGCTTCAGTTTGCGCCAATGGAAGGCCTGATTCCGCTGGCGGAAAAAATGGATTACCAGGTAGCACGTTCTTATATTATCGGGCAGGATGAACAGCGCAAGCTGAAAATGCCGGAGGCTTTGCGCCGCTGGGCATTGACCGATGAAGAACGCAATATCCGCATTAATTATATTAAACCTTTTATGCTGCCGCAAAACGGGCAGGATATTTTGGAACTTAACCTTGATTATGTAAGCAGCATTGCTGCCGATGTGGAAGGACGCGACTTTAAACTTGGCACCAGCGATACTTTTACAAATCCGGATGGCAGCGGCAGCGGCTACTTCCCCGATAAAAAACTGCTGGTTCTGCCGGCGCTTGCCGTTGTGGCAGCCTGCATTATGTATTTAAGCCTTACCTTTGGCTTTTTGCCGTTTAAATGGCAGAACATTATTATGGTTTCTGCCGGTGTCTGCGTAGGCGCGCTGATGTTTAAAATGCAGTCGCCGCTGCTTAGGCAGGCTTTGGCATTTGCTTCGGCATGTGTGTTTCCGGTACTTTCGATGATTGTTATTGTAGAGTGGTGGGACAGCGTAAAAGTGCGCTGCAAATGCATGGTGCAGTTCATTATGCGCACCACGGTGCAGCTTGGCGCCGCCGTATTAATGTCGTTATGCGGAGCAGCAATGATTTCCGCTCTGCTCGGCGATGTTCGCTTCTTTTTGGAAATTGATATCTACCGCGGCGTAAAACTTACATTTATTATGCCGGTGCTGTTGATGATGCTGTGGTATGTTAAACGCTTTAACGTTTTTGGCGGCAAAACCGGCGGCGGTATTATTGATGATATCCGCTATCTTTTGTCTACGCATATCCGCCTTGAACACCTTTTCATTTTGGGTGTGCTGGCTTTTGTGGTTTATATTTTTGTCGGCCGCAGCGGCCATACTTCCGGCGTGCCTGTTTTGGGCATTGAACTTAAAATGCGCGCCATGCTGGAACAGCTTATGTATGCCCGCCCGCGTACCAAAGAGTTTATGATAGGGCATCCCGCCTTTTTCGTAGCGGCTTATGCCGCTTATTACAAAGCGCCGCGCCTGTGGCAGATGATTTTAGTGGCCGGTGCTGTAATAGGGCAGGGCAGTCTTGTGCAGACTTTTGCGCATATGCGCACCCCCGTTATTATGAGTTATATCCGCGCACTTGACGGTTACTGGCTGGGTGCCTTAATTGGCATAGCCGCCGTTATTGTGCTTCATTTGTTAATGCCTTATTTACAAAAGTGGCAAAGGAGATATTTGGGTAATGAATAAAATTGTCATTTCCGGATATTACGGATTTGCCAATGCCGGCGACGAAGCCATGCTTACATCTATTGTAAGGGCTTTGCGCGGGGTACAGCCGGAAATTGACCTGACGGTAATTTCCGGCAATCCTGCCGAAACCGCCGCCAAACATAATGTAAAAAGCATTTACCGTTTTAACTTTTTTAAAATATATAGTGCCGTAAAAAATGCCGATATGCTTTTAAGCGGCGGCGGCAGCCTTTTGCAGGATGTAACCAGCCTGCGCAGCCTGTTTTATTATTTGTTCATCATCTCTATGGGAAAATGGGCAGGCAAAAAGGTAATGCTGTATTCGCACGGCATTGGCCCCATACGTAATACGCTGGCAAGAAAACTTACCAGAATTGTCTGCGGCAGCGGATTTAATTACGGTCAGGGATGCCGATTCCGAAGCTGAACTGCTTAAAATGGGCGTAAACGCCAAAAATATTTTGGTAACGGCAGATTCCGTACTGGCGTTGCCTGTGGCAGATAAGGCAATAGGGCAGAAGCTGCTTGCTGAAAACGGCATTGATGTTAAAAAGCCGGTGCTTGGCATTTCCATACGTCCGTGGGCAGGCGATGTAAATTGCTTTAAGGTTATTGCCGCAGCCTTAAAACAGTTTAAGCAAAAACACGATGCGCAAATTGTGCTTTTGCCTTTGCAGTATCCGGCAGATTTAAAAAGCTGTGCCCTGCTTGCAGACTTTTTAAAAGATGAAAACGGTATTTTCTTTTTGGACAAACCGTTTAACACGGAAGAATTTTTATCGCTGATAGGCAATTTTAAACTGCTTTTAGGCATGCGCCTGCATGCTTTGGTGTTTGCTGCCGTTATGAAAGTTCCCGTTCTGGCAATATCCTATGACCCTAAAGTGGATGCCTTTGTAAACACGGCAGGCGGAATATTGGCAGGCAGTGTGGAAAACATCAGCGAAAGCAGGCTTTTAAATGTGCTTGAGGCAGCCTGGGATAAGCCGCCGCTTGTGCAGAACGAACGCATGGAGCAGCTTCGCCGGAAAGCGCAGTTAAACCTTGACGAAACCTTTGCGCTGCTTGACAGCGGAAAATGAGAGGAGTGGCCGTATGCTGGAAATGATAAATGTTAGCAAAATTTATCCGGGCGGTTCAGTAGCTTTGCAGGATGTGAATGTACGCATTGAGCAGGGCGAGTTTGTTTTTGTTGTCGGGCCGAGCGGCGCTGGCAAATCTACCTTTTTTAAAATGCTGTTCCGTGAGGTGCTGCCTTCCAGCGGCAAGGTAATTGTCAATGGGCATGACCTTGTAAAAATGACGGATAAGGAAATTCCATATTTCCGCAGGCAGCTTGGCATAGTCTTTCAGGATTACCGCCTGCTGCCGGACCGTACCGTATATGATAATGTTGCTTTTGCAATGCAGGTTATTGAAACTCCGTACCGCAAAATTAAACGCCGTGTTAATGACGTGTTGGATTTGGTCGGTCTGCGCAAACGTGCGCATGCTTACCCGACAGAACTCAGCGGCGGTGAGCAGCAGCGTATTGCCATTGCGCGCGCCATTGTTAATGACCCTATCCTTTTAATTGCGGATGAACCAACCGGCAACCTTGACCCGGAAACAAGCTGGGAAATTATGGATATTTTCCGCGAGGTAAACAAAAGCGGCACAACCATTGTTATGGCAACGCATGACCGTGAAATTGTAGACGAGATGGAAAAAAGGGTTATCGCCATCGAGCACGGGCGTATTGTGCGCGATGATGCCAAAGGAGTATACGGCTATGAGTCTTAGTACCAAAGAATATTTTGTAAGAGAAACATATAAATCCATCCGGCGCAACGGGCTGATGAGTGTGGCTTCTGTGTCCACTGTTGCCCTTTCGCTGTTGGTTTTGGGTATGTTTCTTTTGTTATTTTTAAATACCAATAACCTGGCGCAGTATCTGGAAAGCCAGGTGCAGATAACCGTTTATATGCAGGACGGCATTGAAGACAGCGTGCTGGAAAACACACGCACCAAACTTGAAGGCATGCCGGGCGTGGAAAAGGTTACGGCCGTAACCAAAGATGAAGCACTGGAACGTTTTAAAGAACGTCTTGGCGAACAGCAGAATCTTCTTAATGCACTCGGCACCGATAACCCGTTTCCGTATTCTTTTGAAGTTGAAGTAGATACGCCGGAGCGCATTGCCGAGCTTACGCCGCAGATAGGCGATATGGAAGGCGTTGAAACTGCCAAATTCGGGCAGGAAGTTGTAGAGCAGCTGTTTCAGATTACCAAAATCCTGCGTGTCGGCGGCGTTGTTTTGGTAGTTCTTTTGGCGTTTGCCACTTTGTTTATTATTGCCAACACTATCCGCCTGACGGTATTTGCCCGCAGGCGCGAAGTAAACATTATGAAATATGTCGGCGCAACGGACTGGTTTATTCGCTGGCCGTTCATGCTGGAAGGCATGACGCTCGGATTTTTCGGTTCGCTGATTTCCATTGCCGTTATCAATATTTCTTATTCGGCGCTGCTTGGGCGCATTTATTCCACACTGGCATTTCTGCCGATGCTGCCGCCTTTCCCGATGCTGATTTATGTTGATTTGTTCATTATTATCAGCGGTACCGCTATTGGCGCGGCGGGCAGTTATGTATCTCTGCGCAAGTTCCTGCGTGTATAACGGGAGGGGCTGCGTATGTTAAAAAGTAAGGTTCTTGCAGCGGCACTTGCCGTATGTATAGCCGGGCTGCCTGTACTGCACGGTTATGCTGATGAACTTTCTGAGAAACAGGCGGAATATGAACGCGTGCAGCAGCAGATGCGCGATATGGAAGCGCAGCGCGATGAAGCGCGTGCTGCGGCCGATGCGGCAAGCAGCCGTATGGAAGAAGTTGTAAGCGAACTGCGTGAATTGCAGATACGCCTTGATGAAATAAATTCGCGCCAGGAAGAATTGAATTCTGCCATTGCCGATAACGAAGCGCGTCTTGCCGAAGAAAAGGAAAACCTTGAACGCAGGATGAACATTTTTAAAAAGCGCCTGCGCGATATTTATATCAACGGACAGATTAACTATCTGGATGTGCTTTTGGGCGCGAAAGATTTTTCGGATTTTTCTTCCCGTATGTTTTTGCTGCAAAAAATAATCAGCCACGATATAGCAATGCTTGATGCCATTAATAAAGCCATGGATGAAATTGAGCAGCGCCAGGCTGAACTTGATGCACAGGTTAAAGAGTTGGACGGCTTAAAAGCCGAACTGGAAGTAAAACGCCAGGAAGCTGAAGACCGCAGGGAAGAAAGGGCGCAGCTTTTGTATGCTGCCGAAGAAGAACGCAGTGCAGTTGAAGGCGAATATGACCGTCTCATGGCAATCAGCGAAAACATCGCCAGCATGCTCCGCAGTCTGCAAAACTCCGGCGGTATGCCGGGTGCGGGAGGCACCGGCAAATTTATCTGGCCGGTACAGGGCGAAATTACTTCGTACTACGGTTGGCGCACGCACCCGATTTTTGGTACTACGCGTTACCATTCCGGTTATGATATTGCCTGCGATACCGGTACGCCGATTGCCGCTGCCGATAACGGCACGGTTGTGTATTCCGGCTGGCTGGGCGGCTATGGCTACTGCGTAATGATTGACCACGGCGGCGGGCTTGTAAGCCTGTACGGACATAACAGCGAGCTGTGGGTATCTGAAGGCCAGTACGTGCAGCAGGGTCAAACCATTGCACTGGCAGGCAGCACCGGCTGGTCTACCGGTCCGCACTGCCACTTTGAAGCGCGCCTTAACGGCGAACTGACAGACCCGATGAATTATCTGCCTTGATATGCGATTAAGTTGGAGGGGCATTAATGTTTAAACCAAGATTCAGTCTTTTAACGCTTATGCTGGCATGTGCCTGCGCCGTTATCATTACCTTTGCCGGCATTATGGCATTGGTGCAGCAGGCGGCAGGCAACTCTGTCAGCGGCATGGTGTTTTTAAAAACGCTTGTTACGGTACGCGATAATTACGTAGAACCCGTAGACAGCGAAAAACTTTTTGACGGTGCCACCGCCGGTATGGTTAAAGCACTGGGCGACCCGTATTCTGCTTACCTCGACAAAAAAAGTTTCAGCGAAATTACCGATTTGACAGACGGTGTTTTTGGCGGCATTGGTATTGTGCTTGGCAAAAAAGATAATGATTTTGTCGTAGTAGCGCCCATGAAAGGCACACCGGGTGATGAAGCAGGCATCAAAGCCGGCGATAAAATACTCGCTGTTGACGGTGCAAGCGTTGACGGTTTGCAGCTTGAAGACGTTGTTGCCAAAATACGCGGCAAACAGGGCACGGAAGTTGAAATAAAACTTGCCGGCATTGACGGTGCGGAACGCACGGTACGCGTTATCCGCGGCGATATCAAAGTAGAATCCGTCGGCGGTGAAATGCTGCCGGACAGCAAAATCGGCTATATCCGCATAAGCGTGTTTAACGAACAGACCGGCAACGATTTTGCCAAAAAATACATGGAACTTGAAAAACAGGGCATGCAGGCGCTTGTGCTTGATTTGCGCCATAACCCCGGCGGCATACTGGGCGAATGTGTAAAAGTGGCGCAGTACATTGTGCCCAAAGGCATTGTTGTTTCAATAAAAGACCGCAACGGTAACACCTTTGTGGAAGAATCTGACCTTGAAAAAGTTAAATACCCGCTTGCCGTTCTGGTAGACCACGGCAGCGCCAGTGCGGCAGAAATTGTGGCAGGGGCTGTGCAGGATACCGGCGCGGGCAAACTGTTTGGCGTGCAAACCTTTGGCAAAGGTTCGGTGCAGTCTGTTTATAAATTAAGCGACAGCACCGGTTTAAAACTTACCACTGCCAAATATTATACGCCGAGCGGGCGTTCTATTCACGGCACAGGCATTAAACCTGATGTTGAAGTGGAACTTGACCTTAACGGCACAACCGATAACCAGCTTTTGGCAGCAGAAAATTATTTAAAAGAACAGCTTGCAAAGTAAGAAAGGAGAAGCAATGTTAAAAGGAGTTTTGGCTTTGGCAGCGCTGTGCTGCGTAACTTTTGTTAATTCTGCATCGGCAGAAGATTTAACGCGCTATTATTCTACGGAACGCGTCAGCGGTTATAAAAGCGGCGAGTTTATGATTCTGACGGAAGATGATGTTAATTTCCGTTCCAATCCGGAACTGAGCAATAACGTTATCAGCTGCCTGCCGCGCCATTCGCTGCTGCGTGTTACCAAAGACGAACAGCCCTGGACGGAAGCAATCTGGAACGGGCAGAAAGGCTATATTGCTACCGAATATTTAACGCCTGCGGAAGCCGAACCGCTCTTAAACGATGAGGACATAAACTTTGGCGAATGGAAGCTGGATGATGTATTTGCTCCGGAAAACGCCAAACTTGGCAAAATCTTAAAAGAAGGCAAGGAACATGGCGATTACGTTTATGAATACAGTGATGTAAAAATAAGCGTTAACCGTAAAAAACATACCATTACGGCAATGGAAGGCAAAACGCCGCTGTTTGCCACCATGCGCGGCGTAAGCACCGGCGATGAAGCTGCGCGCGTAATCGGTCAGTACGGTATGCCTAACCGCGTTGTTTATTTTACTCCCGATAAAGATGACCGTAACCAGAAACAAACCATGATGCTTGGTTACGACTTTGCCGAAGACGGCGCTTATGAAGATGCTGCCCTTGATTTTTACATTGATGCTGATGACATTGTAACTAAAATTGTACTGCGCAAAGATAGGTAAAACCTGAATAAGTGCTGTTATTTGTGTAAAATGCTTTACATAAATAACGGCGCTTTTATTTTTTTAGCATTTTTTGTAAATTTTTGTTGACTTAATACCGTGTTGTGTTTAAACTATACACAAGTTAATAATTACCACTAAACCTGAGAGACGGAGATCAAGCCGGAAGGTGCGCTCACAGAGAGTCCCGGTAGCTGTGAAGGGATAGAAATGCAGTCCGGTAAATGGACCGTTGAGGGTGCAGTCAAACCGCTACGGCGGGAGTATTCTGCAACGCAGCGCCAGCGTTACGGGCGAGGGGTGTGTTGGCACTCTGCTAAAGCGCGCGGCAAGTCCGCGAATCAAGGTGGTACCGCAGGTTTATATTCTATGCCTGTCCTTGTAATTTTACAGGGACGGGCTTTTTTATTTAGCGGCAGCCATTTCCAACAAAAATATTTTTAGGAGGAAATAACATGATTAACACAGCTATTGCCAAACTTGCAGCAGGGCAAAATTTACAGGCTGCCGAAACACGTGACGCTTTTGGGCAGATTATGAGCGGCAGCGCCACCAGCGCGCAGATTGCGGCTTTTATTACCGCCATGCGCATGAAGGGCGAAACCATTGACGAAATTACGGCGTGCGCCGAAGTTTTGCGCGAAAAATGCACGCGCATACATACCAATGGTGACGTGCTTGATATAGTAGGCACCGGCGGCGACTGCGCCAATACCTTTAATATTTCAACCACCAGTGCTTTTGTAATCAGCGCGGCAGGGCAGCCGGTAGCAAAGCACGGCAACCGCAGCGTATCCAGTAAAAGCGGAGCCGCTGATGTTTTGGAAGCGCTTGGCGTTAACATAAACCTGCCGGCAGAAAAAAACGAAGAAATTCTGCAAAAAATAAATCTCTGCTTTTTGTTCGCACAGGCCTGCCATTCTTCCATGCGTTATGCCGGGCCTGTCCGTAAGGAAATAGGCATCAGAACGGTATTCAACATCATCGGGCCGCTGGCCAACCCCGCTTTTGCAAGTTTGCAGCTTTTGGGAGTATACCAGAAAGACCTGGTTGCCCCGCTGGCGCGCGTGCTTTCCAACCTCGGCGTTAAACGCGGCATAGTCGTGTACGGCAACGACGGCATGGACGAAGTAACGGTATCTGCAACCAACACCATTGCAGAAATTAACAACGGCAAAGTAACGGAATATGTTTTTGACCCGTGCAGCTTAGGCTTTAAACGCTGCCAGAAGGCAGAACTTACCGGCGGCGATGCCATAGAAAACGCACAGATTACCAAAGATATTCTAACCGGCAAAGAACGCGGTGCCAAACGCGACGCCGTAGTATTAAACAGTGCTTTCAGCCTGTATCTGGGCGGCAAAGGCACTTTGCAGCAATGTGTGGAACTTGCCGGAACAACTATCGACAGCGGCAAAGCATATACAAAATTGCAGCAGTTAATCACGTTAAGCAACAGGTGATAACATGATTTTAGATACTTTGGCGGCGGGTTCACACAGGCGCGCCGTACAGCTTATAAAAAAATACGGTTTAAACACTTTGCGCAGCGATGCGGAAGCCCTTCCAAAAAGCAGCCGTAATTTTGCCGGAGCGTTAAAAAAACAGGGCATGGCTTTTATCTGCGAAGTAAAAAAAGCATCGCCATCTAAAGGGCTTATTGCCGCAGATTTTAACCCGGTGCAGCAGGCAAAGCTGTATGAACAGGCAGGAGCCGCAGCCATAAGCTGTTTAACGGAGCCGGATTACTTTTTGGGCAGCAATGCATATTTAACGCAAATTGCCCAAAACGTAAAACTGCCAATATTGCGCAAGGATTTTACGGTAAACCCGGCGCAGATTTATGAAGCAAAACTTATCGGTGCAGATGCGGTTTTATTAATAGCTGCACTGCTTGATGAAGGCGAATTAAAAGAATATCTTGCTATAGCGCAGAGCATAGGGCTGGCAGCACTTACGGAAGTGCATACTGAAAAAGAACTTATGGCGGCGCTGAACTGCAATGTGGAAATTATCGGTGTAAATAACCGCAACCTGTACGATTTTACGGTAGATTTAACAACCTGCCTGCGGCTGAAAAAATTAACGCCGCCCGGCAAAACCTTTGTTGCGGAAAGCGGCATAAAAACACGGCAGGATATTGCAATGCTGGCAAACGCCGGTGCAGATGCCGTGCTGATTGGCGAAACCCTGATGAGAAGCGCGGACGTAAAAGAAACGCTTAAAACACTGGCAGGTGGTGCAAATGGTTAAAGTAAAAATCTGCGGCATAAAAACATTGCAGGATGTTGCAGCCATAAACCGGAAAAAGCCGGATTATGCAGGCTTTGTATTTTATCCGCTCAGCAAAAGATACGTCAGCCTGATTAAGGCACGGCAGTTAAAAGCGCAGCTAAACAGGCACATAAAAACCGTTGGCGTATTTGTAAATGCACCCATTGAAGAAATTGCCGCCGCTGCTGAACTTGGCATCATCAACATGGTGCAGCTGCACGGCGACGAG